>NZ_JACARK010000032.1:0-14430 GCF_013386655.1 Pseudomonas sp. K5002
TGCCCGTCACCCGTGCACGGATGGCCGCGACGCTGGCGGCGATCTGCAAGCGCTGGGTGGCCCAGCCGTTGGCGGACAATTCCAGGCCGGTGTTTTTCTGCTCGCCCTGTTGCACGTAGGTGTAGTCGCCGGCGGCGTCCGGCTTGGCGTACTGATAGGCCTGGCGAGTCTGGAAGATCGCGGCGGCAAAGCTGATGCGGCGCCAGTCGTATTTCACCCCGGCTTCGATCTGGCGGGAAACTGTCGGGGCGAGGGTTTCATCTTTATTCAGGGCAAACCACGGCGCGGTACCGCCCAGGGACAGGCCTTTGCTGTAGCTGGTGTAGAGCGACAGGTTTTCAATCGGTTTGTAGATCAGCGCCGCCTGGGGCAGGAACACATACTGCCGGGTGTGGCGCGACTCGTTGCCCTGATCATCGAAAGCCTTTTCGTCCAGGCGCACTTCGCGGCCGCCCACGATGGTCTGCCATTGCTCGTTGAAGCTGATGCGGTCGGTGACGAACAGGCCGTATTGGCGGCTGTCGAGGTTGCGATGGCTATCGTTCAGGGGCTTATCGGTGGGCGCGAAGTTTTCCGGGTCCTGATTGATATTGCCGGAGCCAATCATCTCGTTGACCGATTCGCGCTTGTCCACCACTCGCCGAAACGCACTGCTGCCAAACGTCAACTCATGCCCCAGGCCACCGGTATTGAACAACCCGGTCATCGCGGCCTGGATTTCATCATCGCGCCGGGTGTCATCAGGGCTGCGGAAGTCATAGATATCGTAGTTGCCTTCCGGGCTGAAGTAGTTCGGTACCTTGGCCCCGGCACAGCTCGCGGACCCGTAGCAGCCCCACGCAAACGAACTGTAATCATCAATCACCACCTTGCTGCGCGCCGCGCTGACGCTGCCTTTCCACTGGTCACTGAAGCGATATTCAAACTTGCCGTTGAGGTTCAGCGAATCAATCCCTACCTGATTCGCACCGCTCTGATGCCCCAGCAGTTTTTTCGGCGACGCGTCGTGCGGCACCTCGGTCCCGCCCAGCAGCTGATAACCCGGCACCGAGCGCTGTTGCTTGTTCTGATACTCGGCATCCAACTGCAATACCGCGTCGGGGCTGATGTTCCAGTCGAACGCCAGGGACAGGAAATCCCGGTGGCCATTGGCATGTTCGACGTAGGAATGCAGGTCTTCATGGGCCACGTTGGCGCGCAGGCCGAACTGCTGCTCGCTGCCAAACCAGCCGCCCACGTCGGTGGCCAGGTAACCACTGCCGCGATCATCGGTGGACACCGTCACCGAGCGCACATCCTCCGGGCGCTTGGTCACGTAATTGATCACGCCGCTGGGCTCGGAAATCCCGCTTTGCATACCCGACAATCCCTTGAGCAGCTCCACGCGCTGCTTGTTCTCCAGGGCAACGTTCTGCTCGCCGGTGATGGTGCGGCCATTGATCTTGTAGCTGCNNGAGAAACCGCGCACCACGAAGTTTTCGTAGTAGCCGATGGGCGCATAGCTGTCGCCCACCGAGGCGTCATTGCGCAGCACTTCGCTGAGCAAGCGCGCCTGCTGGTCCTTGATCAACGACTCGTTGAACACCGCGATCGAAGCCGGCGTGTCGAGCAACGGCGCCTCATTGAAAGCGCCCACCGACGCGGTGTCGGTGTTATAGCCGGATTCATCCTGGCCCTGGACCTTCACCTCCGGCAGCTCGATATCAGCCGCCTGGCTGCTTCCAATACCTGCGCTGAGCAACAGGCCGAGGGCAAAACGTGAAGGGGCAGCGGGGCGAAGACGCAAAACCATGGGGGAAGGCCTGAGAGCGCAGAGCGGAGGGCGCATAAGCTAGGCATAACGGCGGCGTTTTACAAGTTTTCGAGAATGGTTCGCTTTGAGACGTCCCGTCTCAGCCCGCAGATCAATCCTGCTGCTGCTCGACAGCGGCCCCTGGCAACTGCGATAGACAAGGCTTCTCTCACCGTTGAAGGAGATCGTCATGAGTATCGCTGGAAAAGTTGCACTGGTGACCGGCGCCGGGCAAGGCATCGGCCGGGCCATCGCCCTGCGCCTGGCGCGGGATGGCGCCGACATAGCGTTGGTGGACATCAACAGCGCGAAGATTGAAGCGGTGGCGGCCGAGGTGGTTGCACTGGGGCGCAAGGCCTCGGTGTATGTCGCCGATGTCTCGAAGCTGGAGCAAGTGGTCGCGGCGGTGGACCATGCCCACCAGACCCTGGGCGGCTTCGACATCATCGTCAACAACGCCGGTGTCGCACAGATTGACGCACTGCTGGACGTAACCCCGGAACAGGTCGACCGCACGTTGCGTATCAACGTGCAGGGCACGCTTTGGGGCATCCAGGCCGCAGGCAAGAAATTCAAGGCGCTGAAGCAGAGGGGCAAGATCATCAACGCCTGCTCGATTGCCGGCCATGAAGGCTTTGCGTTGCTGGGGGTGTATTCGGCCACCAAGTTTGCCGTGCGCGCGCTGACCCAGGCCGCGGCGAGGGAACTGGCCATTGACGGGATTACCGTCAACGCCTACTGCCCGGGTGTGGTGGGCACCGACATGTGGGTCGAGATCGACAAGCGCATGGCCGAGATTACCGGCGCCGAGGTGGGGGCGACGTACAAGAAGTATGTGGACGGGATTGCGTTGGGCCGGGCGGAAACGCCGGAGGATGTGGCGGGGCTGGTGTCGTACCTGGCGGGGCCGGATTCGGATTACATGACCGGGCAATCGCCGTTGATTGATGGCGGGATTCTGTACCGCTGAGCTGGCGGAATCACTCGGTCAAAAAATGTGGGAGCGGGCTTGCTCGCGAAGGCGGAGTGTCAGTCACCGGAAATGTTGACTGGTACACCGCCTTCGCGAGCAAGCCCGCTCCCACATTTTTGACCGTGTTGGGTCAGTGCTTGCCGGGCATGTCGATACCCAGCTGGTTAACCCGCCGATACAAGGTCGCCCTGGAAATCCCCAACGCCTGCGCCGCCGCCAGCGGCTTCCATCGATGCCGAATCAACGCATCCAGCACCCGTTGCCGCTCCGGGCTCACGCTTTCCTGCTCTTCAACCGCAACCGCTTCATCGGGACATCTACCGATTGAATCACCTCTCACAAATCGCGCAGACATTGGCGGCGCGTGTAAGTACGCTCGCACAAAAAATATATAAGGATCAATTGAAGCTCTTTGGTGGATGTATCATCTCTGATTCTGCGAAAGTTCCGTAGGACACTACTATTGTGCCTGTAGGGGTAATGTTATCTGTTGGTGAGTAAGTTGGCCTGAAAGTTGAATTTTTATGTGATTTATCAATTGCTTTTACTTTGTTTTTTTACGTATACGGCTGATTTATAAGAGTAATTTTCTGTTGTGGTGTGGGTGGGCTTGGTTTTTTTCAAAAAAACTTCACATCTGAAGGGGTTGCATTAAGTGTTGTTTCATTGTTTTATATTTGTGCCTTCTGCTTTATATGGGTTCCAAGATTTATCTGGTACTGGTTCTTCTGAAGGTTCTTCGCCAGTTTATTTTTATCAGTATTGAGGATTTTTTTTGAATGCATGGTGGTGCTTCTTTTGAATTGTACTTCGCGATATTGATTGAATGATTTTGATAGGCTGAAATGCTTCGCCGGTTTTTAAGCTTGAGTTGCTACGTGATCAAATTTCGTTCTGATTGGTTTGCGCGGGAGCCTTGGCTATTGAGGATTTATTGTCGGCTTCCATGGAGGAAATAAAATGGGTGCTCTTAGTGTTTCGAGTAATATGGTTGAAGTGTCATTGATTTTTGGAGGGATGTCGCCGGAGCACGCCGCATCTAGGGAGTCCTTCAGCTATGTATATGATCAGTTGTGTACTGAAAATTGTGGTGTGTGTATAAGTCATGTTTATTATGTTGATTCTGATAATTATGTTAGTTTTTATGATTTTGACAGAAGTTGGCACTCTCGTGACTATATGGTCTCAAAGAATGCAGTGGATTATGCGACTTTCGCAAAGCATGTATTAGGTGCCAATGGTTATATCGTTAATCTTTTGCATGGTAATTATGGGGAAGATGGGCATATTCAAGGTTTGGCTAATATTGTTGGTCTTCGTGGTACTTTTGGGCCAGTTTTGCCGTCAAGTTTGGCAATGAGCAAAATTCACATGCAGTGCTACGTATCAGGGTCGCAAAGTACTATAAAAGTACCTGCGACGTTAACGTTAACAGACGCTAAGTCTTGTTCGGCAGTCGCGGAGATAAAAAATCTCTTTGATGGGCTTAAAGTAGTCGTTAAGCCTAACTCATTGGGGGTGTCTTTGTTTACTGAGCGATATACAGTTTCCGATATTGAAATATCTATAATAGAAGATAATCTGCGCGCTATATTCAAATATGACGAAAGAGCTTTGATTCAAGAGTTTGTTGAGGGTCAAGAGTATTCTATAGGATGCATAAGGCTTGATCATAAAGTCGTTGTGTTACCAGCCATTAGAATTGATACAAAGAGAGGCTTTTTTGGACATGAGGAGAAGCACCGGATTGGTAGCGCTGATGAGGTCCTGATGGAGGAGGATACTGTGGAGATCCTGCATATGAAGCGTGTTTCTCGGGACCTATTTGATGAGTTAGGTTTTTCACATATGTGCCGTTTTGATTACATTTTAACTCCAAGTGGTGATGTGTATTTTTTAGAGGCCAATCCAATCCCTGGGCTGATGCGTAATAGTAATCTTCCAAAAATGTTGAATGGATATGGGCTTTCCTTGGCAGATATGACACTTAACTTTGTCTCTCAGGATGATATGAAGGTTATGAGGCTTTCTAAAGTTGACTACACGATAGATTAAGGAGCAATGGCATGGAACGCATTGGTTTGATTGGAGGTGTAAGTTGGGTTTCTACAATGGAGTATTATCGTAGGTTCAATCTGATCGCGCAGGAAGCAGGTGGGCACAAATCGGCGGATCTTATGGTGTTTAGTCTAGATTTTAGTAAAATCCTAAAGTGTCAACAAGAAGAGGATTTTAAAGGTGAGTTTGAGATTCTGTTAAGTGCGGCGATTAAGTTGGAGTGTGCGGGGGTAACCAAGATATTAATATGTTCCAATACCACTAGTAAGACTTGCGACTTGCTCAAAAATAAGATTTCCATTCCGGTTATAAATGTCATAGATGCAACGATTTCCGCGGTTAAGGCCTCTGGATTCAAAAAAGTAGGATTGCTGGGGACCAAGTATGTGATGGAACGTGGTTTTTATGTCGATAGATTTGGAGTGGAAGATATTGAGGTTTCTTTGCCGGAGGCGCATCTCCGTTATGCTGTCCATGCCGCGATTTATGATGACTTGTGTCTACATAATTTTTCCAAGAAAGCCAAGAGCGCGGTCTATCGAGCGATGGATAATCTGATTGATCAGGGTGTAGAAAGTTTAATATTGGGGTGTACTGAGTTGCCTTTGATTGTCGATGAACGATCAGAATATGGCGGGGTTGATTTGATTGACATCAATTGATGTGCATATTGCGGCGGCTTTAGGTCGCCAGAGAGTTTCAAGAGGCTTAGGGGGCTAGTTAATTGAGCTTCGTTCAAGGGTTAGCATTTCTGTCGATACTATTATGTGTTACTTTGAGAACTCTGTTCTTTCGAAGTGTAGCGAGTAAAGCTCTTCCAAAAACTACTGCTTGGGCGATTGGGTCTGGAACTACCTGTATTTGTTTATTGTTGTTTCCTATTGCTTGGGTAACTGGGCTGGCGAATACGGATATGCTCCTGAATGCGTCGGGAGCGATAGCGGGGCTAACTAAGGGGGGCTTGCTTACGATGCTCCTTGTTGTCCAGCAACAGATAATTGGCCGTAGCGTTTCTGCCACGGCATATATTTTTCCGATTGCAATCGGTGCGATAGTTTTTTTGGAGTATTGGCTTTTTGGTAGTCAGATATCAGGGCAGGGCATACTTTCAGTACTCGTTCTTTTTATAGGGGGGATTTGTTTTGTGATTTTTGGTCATCTGAGTTTTATGCCTCGGATTGATAAATTTAGATTCTATTTTATGATTCTCGCCGTAATAGGATTTGCTGGATGTGACAAGGTTGGAATACCAGCGTCTGGTTGGTACGTATATTTACTATATGTCGGAATTGGCAATTGGGTGTCCGCGCGATTTTTTATATATGAGAAGTCTGGAATGAGATTTGGTTTGTGGGTGATGATCGCGTTGGGATGGACCAATCCTGAGTTAATTTTTAATTTTGCGCTGGCGGGGACTCTACCAGTTAGCTATGGATATTTAGCAATTTCGATGAGAGTTCCATTGCTTATGATCGTCGCCTATTTCTTATATAAAGAAGGGCGTGCAAAATCCCAAATTTTCTTTGGGGCTATCGCTTTTTTAGGAACCGTTCCACTTTTTATTAAATGAGGTGTGTTTATGGTCGCATGCGTTCCTTATTTCTGCCAATGGGAATCCCGACTTTTGGCTGCCGATATAATTTCTGGCGAGAAGACGGTTTCTGAGGATCCGCTTTGGATAAACTCTGGAGCCCGATGCGTGGATGAGTATGCATTGTGGGCTAATCACGTATGTGGCATGGCCTGCCTTAAGATGCTTCTTGCCGCCAAGACGGGTCTCGTTCACTCAACGTTCAGCCTTCTGGAAAAGGCGTTGGCCTACGGAGCCTACGTAGTCGATGGCGAAAGTATCCATGGGATGATTTATGCGCCGGCGATTGAGATGTTAAATAAAGAATTTGGTCTGAAGGCACAGATTGTCACCGGTATCTCTGCGGAGGAGATCAAGCCGATGTTTACTGACGGTCATTTCTTTATTGCGTCTGTGCACCCTTCTATTCGATGGCCTGAGCAAGAGCCGCCAAAGAAAGGAGGTCATCTTGTATTGGTAACAGACGCAACTGATGACTTCCTGAAGTTTCATAACCCATCGGGTCATAACTCACATTCGCAGGAAAACGTCGTCATGAATGCTGAGTCCTTCGGAAGGTACTTTGCGGGTCGAGGAGTCTTAATTAGATAAGAGTAGAAGTGGTTTTTGATAACGCCTGTCTGGGGTAGGCAGCTATAAGCTGCCATTCGATGGGCTTGTCAGTGTTTTCCGGGCATGTCGATACCCAGCTGGTTAACCCGCCGATACAAGGTCGCCCTGGAAATCCCCAACGCCTGCGCCGCCGCCAGCGGCTTCCAGCGATGCCGAATCAGTGCGT
The DNA here is from genome assembly GCF_013386655.1 of Pseudomonas sp. K5002. Classification (NCBI taxonomy): domain Bacteria; kingdom Pseudomonadati; phylum Pseudomonadota; class Gammaproteobacteria; order Pseudomonadales; family Pseudomonadaceae; genus Pseudomonas; species Pseudomonas sp. K5002. Next base: position 7,193 of record NZ_JACARK010000032.1, read on the forward strand.
CCAGCACCAACTGCCGCTCAGGACTCACGCTTTCCGATGTTTCCACCGCAACCGCGTCACCACGAACTTCCACCGGCAAATCCGCCAGTTGAATTGTCCCGCCGTCGCACACCGCACAGGCGTATGCCAATACATGCCGCAGTTGCCGCACATTCCCCGGCCAGGCATAACCCAGCAGCGACTCCAGCGCCGCTGCCGCGATCCCGACCGCAACACCGCTGTGCCGCGCCTCCTGCTCCAGAAGCCGATTGATCAATGCCAGTTTGTCCATGCGCTCGCGCAATGGCGGCACACAGAACCGCGCACAGCCCAACCGGAAATACAAATCCTCGCGAAAGCTTCCAGCACTCACCAGCGCCGCCAAGTCCCGATGGCTGGCGCAGATCACCTGGATATCCACCGCCCGGGTTTTTGCCCCGCCCAGCGGCGCCACTTCACCTTCGGCCATTACCCGCAGCAGTCGCGTCTGCAACGCCAGCGGCATGTCGCCGATCTCGTCGAGAAACAACGTGCCGCCATCGGCCTGCAACAGCAGCCCGGTCATGCCCTTGCTGGAGGCACCGGTAAATGCCCCGGCCACGTAGCCGAACAGTTCGCTCTCGATCAGGTTTTCCGGGATCGCCGCGCAGTTCACCGCCACAAAGGGTCCGTCGCGACGGGCACTGCGTTCATGCAACTGGCGGGCAAACACTTCCTTGCCGGCGCCGGTTTCGCCCTGGACCAGCACCGGCAGGTTGCGGTCCTTGACCCGCACGGCCAGGCGCAGATGTTCTTCTACTCGCGGGTCTACCTGATGACTCGAAGACACCGTCGTACGTGCAGCCTTACGCCGCGGCGCGCTGACCCGTACCTGCAACGCCCCCGGCTCGCCGAGCCAATGCAACTGCTGCGTCGATTGATCGGTCACGGTGCGCAACGCGTCCAGGTCAAACACTTCGCCGATATGCTCCGGCAATTGCCCGAAGCGCAACCTCAGGGCCTGCCGCGCCTTGCTGTTCAAGGCTTGCAGCCGCCCATCCTGATCCCACGCCAGCAGCATGTCCGGCTGGCTGTCGACGTAACCGGGCGTGCTGTGGGCCTGCAACACCCAATGTTGCCGGGCGCTGTGCATGAAAAACGCGTTCTCGATGGCCCGCGCGCTTTGCGCCACCATCTGCCGCACCAGGTGCTGGCTGCGCCGGTCATCCGGCGATTTCAGGGCGGAGGCGTCCATCACGCCCAGCAGGTTGCCCTGGGGATCAAAGATGGGTGCGGCAGAGCAGGTCAGGCCGATAAACGCCGCACGAAAGTGGTCGCGCTTGTGCACGGTGACCGCGGCCTTGCTGGTCAGCACCGTGGCCACGCCGCAGGTGCCTTCCTCGGCTTCCGACCAGCAGGTGCCCAGGTACAGGCCGGCCTTGCGGCAGTCGTTACGAATGCCGGCGTCCACACGATGGTCGATGGTCTGGCCCTGGGCGTCGGTAAGCATCACGCAGTAATCGGCGTGGCGCACCCGGTTGTGAATCTGCCCGACTTCCTCACTGGCGATGCGCATGAACAGCTCGGCGCGTTCGCGGCATTCCTTGAGCAGGGTGCTGGTGAGGATGCGCGGCCCTTGCAGGGAACCGGGGTCGAGGTGGTGCTGCTCCATGGAGCGGCGCCAGGAATCAAAAATCAGCGACGGCACCGGCGCCTGGGGCAGGCGGTCGGCGTTGCGTACCACGCGGCTGACACAGTCGACATGGTCCTTGGAGTTCACGGCGAGCATGGAAGCCTCCGGTTCTCGATCCTTGTTGTTATGCCCGCCATTAAGCGCCCATGGGCCGGGAGGAACAAGGCCGGCCTGACCAACTGCCCGAGGTGAGACGCAGCGTCTCATCCCGCCTGAGACGCTGCGGGCAGGTTGCAACGGCGCGTCTCATTGAACGGGCCACAGTGGCATGCCCGGGTCTTCCGGCAGCTGCTCTGGATCAAGGCTTTCCCAGGTTTTCCAGCATATTGGCACAGGCCGTGCTGAGTGTCTTGCAGCTGGCCTGATCCAGCCTTTTGTGTGTCGAGACAACCTGGAGAACAACAAGATGTCCACTCACCTGTCCACCGATCAATTGCTCCATGCCTACACCGTGATGCGCACCATCCGTGATTTCGAAGAACGCCTGCACGTGGAATTCGCCACCGGCGAGATTCCCGGTTTCGTGCATTTGTATGCCGGCCAGGAGGCCAGCGCCGCCGGGGTCATGGCCCACCTCAACGATGAAGATTGCATCGCGTCCAACCACCGTGGCCACGGCCATTGCATCGCCAAGGGTGTGGACGTGTTCGGCATGATGGCCGAGATCTACGGCAAGAAAACCGGGGTGTGCGGCGGCAAGGGCGGCTCCATGCACATCGCCGACCAGGAGAAGGGCATGCTCGGCGCCAACGGCATTGTGGGTGCCGGGGCGCCGCTGGCGGCCGGTGCGGCCCTGGCGGCCAAGCTCAAGGGCAGCGCGGGGGTGGCGGTCGCGTTTTTCGGCGACGGCGGCTCCAACGAGGGGGCGGTGTTCGAAGCGATGAACCTGGCCTCGATCATGAACCTGCCGTGCCTGTTCGTGGCCGAGAACAACGGTTATGCCGAAGCCACCGGGTCCGGCTGGTCGGTGGCCTGCAAGGACATTGCCGAGCGCGCCGTGGGTTTTGGCATGCCGGGGGTGATTGTCGACGGCAACGACTTTTTTGCCGTGCACGCCGCCCTCGGCGTTGCGGTAGAGCGTGCCCGCAGCGGTAAAGGGCCGACGCTGGTGGAGGTCAAACTGAGCCGTTTCTACGGCCACTTCGAAGGCGATGCGCAAACCTATCGCGGCCCGGACGAAGTGAAAAACCTGCGGGAAACCGGCGACTGCCTGAGCCTGTTTCGCCAGCGCTGCACCGCCGAAGGCTGGCTCGACGCGGCTCAGTTCGAACGCATCGACACCGAAGTCGCGCAGCTGATCGAAGACGCCGTGCGCCTGGCCAAGTCCGATCCCAAACCCCAGGCCGCCGACCTGCTGAGCGATGTCTACGTCGCCTACCGCTAACCGCCACCCACTACAAAAACAATCCGTGGAGAAGTCATCATGGCTAGAAAAATCAGCTATCAGCAGGCAATCAACGAAGCCCTGGCCCAGGAAATGCGCCGCGACCAGAGCGTGTTCATCATCGGCCAGGATGTGTCCGGCGGCACCGGTTCGCCCGGTGAACAGGACGCCTGGGGTGGCGTGCTCGGCGTCACCAAGGGGCTGTATCCGGAGTTCCCCGACCGCGTGCTCGACGCGCCACTTTCCGAGGTCGGTTATGTGGGCATGGCCGTCGGTGCAGCCACCCGTGGCATGCGCCCGGTGTGCGAGTTGATGTTCGTCGACTTTATCGGCTGCTGCCTCGACCAGTTGCTCAACCAGGCGGCGAAGTTTCGCTATATGTTCGGTGGCAAGACCACCACGCCGCTGGTGGTGCGCGCCATGTACGGCGCCGGCCTGCGTGCGGCGGCCCAGCATTCGCAGATGCTCACCTCAATGTGGACGCATATTCCCGGGCTCAAGGTGGTGTGCCCGGCCACGCCCTATGACGCCAAGGGCATGCTGATCCAGGCGATCCGCGACAACGACCCGGTGATTTTTCTCGAACACAAAATGCTCTACAGCCTCCAGGGCGAAGTGCCGGAAGAGCTGTACACCGTGCCGTTCGGCGAAGCCAACTACGTGCGTGAAGGCAACGATGTAACCCTGGTGACCTACGGGCGCATGGTGCACATCGCCCTGGAAGCCGCAGCCAATCTGGCGCGCCAGGGTATCGACTGCGAAGTGTTGGACCTGCGCACCACCAGCCCGCTGGACGAAGACAGCATCCTTGAAAGCGTGGAGAAAACCGGGCGCCTGGTGGTGATCGACGAGTCCAACCCACGTTGCTCGATTGCCACGGACATCAGTGCATTGGTGGCGCAACGGGCGTTCGGCTTCCTGCGCGCGCCGATCGAAATGGTCACCGCGCCTCACACGCCGGTGCCGTTCTCCGATGCCCTGGAGGACCTGTACATCCCCAACGCGGCGAAGATCGAAGCTGCGGTGCTGAAGATCGCCGACAAGAGGAATGCCGCATGATCCATACACTGACCATGCCCAAGTGGGGGCTGTCGATGACCGAGGGCCGGGTTGATGTCTGGCTCAAGCAGCCGGGCGACCCGGTGGAGAAGGGTGAAGAAGTGCTGGATGTCGAGACCGACAAGATTTCCAGCAGTGTCGAGGCACCCTTCAGCGGGGTGCTGCGGCGGGTGTTGGCCCAGAGCGATGAGACATTGCCCGTGGGGGCATTGCTGGCAATCGTGGTGGAAGGCGAGGCCAGCGAGGCCGAGATTGATGGGGTGATCGAGGCGTTCCAGGCGGGGTTCGTTTCCAGTGCCGCCGAGGCTGAAGCCAGCGGCCCATCGGCACAGAAGGTCGAGGTGGGCGGGCGCCTGCTGCGCTATCTGGACCTCGGGGAGGGCGGCACACCGCTGGTGCTGGTGCACGGCTTTGGTGGCGACCTGAATAACTGGCTGTTCAATCACCCGGTGCTCGCGGCTGAGCGGCGGGTGATCGCCCTGGATTTGCCGGGGCATGGCGAGTCGGGCAAGTACCTGCAAACGGGCGAGCTTGAGGAGCTGAGCCAGGCGGTATTGGCACTGCTGGATTATCTGAAGGTTGACCGGGTACACCTCGCCGGGCATTCCATGGGCGGGCTGGTTTCCCTGAACCTCGCGCGGGTGGCACCGCAGCGTGTGGCGTCGTTGACCCTGATCGCCAGCGCTGGGTTGGGTACGCAGATCAACAGTGACTACCTGCAAGGTTTTATCGACGCGAGCAATCGCAATGCACTCAAGCCGCAACTGGTGCAACTGTTCAGCGATCCGGCGCTGGTGACTCGGCAGATGCTGGAAGACATGCTCAAGTTCAAGCGCCTGGAGGGTGTGGAGCAGGCGTTGCGGCAGATCACCGGAGCGTTGTTCAGCGGTGGTCGGCAATTGGTGGATTTGCGCAGTGTGGTGGGGCAGCAGCCGAGCCTGGTGATCTGGGGCAGTGAGGACGCAATCATCCCGGCGAGCCATGCCCAAGGGGTGGACGCTCAGGTGGAGATACTGCCGGGGCAGGGGCATATGGTGCAGTTGGAGGCGGCGGAGCGGGTGAATCAGTTGATGCTGGCGTTTCTTCGGACCTGATCGTTCCCACGCTCCGCGTGGGAATGCCGCCCTGGACGCTCCGCGTCCCGAGGGTGACGCGGAGCGTCACAGGATGCATTCCCACGCGGAGCGTGGGAACGATCTTCAAGACCAGCGGTGTTTTTGGTGGCGCTTCAGGGTCTCGCTGGGCAATTCCTGAAACAACGCCCGATAACTGTTGGAAAAACGCCCCAAATGCCAGAACGACCAATTCATCGCCACCTCCGCCACGGTGGTGTCCACTGACGGCGGGCTCAACAACTCCCGCCGTGCACTGTTCAACCGGCGCAACCGCAACCACTGCGCCGGGCTCATCCCTGTATACGTCTTGAACCCGTGCTGCAACTGGCGCAACGGCACCCCGGCAATGCGCGCCAGTTGCAGCAGGTTGACGGTTTCATCCGGCACATCCGCCGCCCATTCGCCAATGCGCGCCATGATGATTCGCTCCTCGGTGCGCCGCTGCAATGAGCCCTTGTCGAGGCACACGCAGGCGTTGTCGAGGATGAACAGGCAATCGTCGAGCAACTGTTGCGTGAGGGCATCACGACTCGGCGGGTCCAGCGTCGCCGACAGCCGTGTCAGCGTGCCGCTGAGCCAGCGGCTGAACAACGGGTTTTGCAGGGAGTTGAGCGGGGCCATGAATAGCCCCTCCAGCTTCGCCACATCCAGACCATGGCGCTGGACAAACTGCGGCCCGAACACCACTGCCACTTCGCGGTAGTTTTCCGGGGTGATCCAGGTGTTGCGGCTTTCGCCATTGAGCACGTACAGCGCGTTGTCGCTGCCATCGAAACAGAACGCCAGGGAACCCGGCGGCGCGTTGAAGTTCTGCTCCACCCGGGTGTTCATCCGCTCTTCGTACACCTCGACACCTTGCAGGTCGAGATAGCGGATCTGCCCGGCAAAATGCCCCGGGGACATCTGCTGGTACTGCTGCACCCAACCGGGTGTCGCACTGCATTGAGCGGCCACATCACCGGTGGTGAAGGCCTGTACGCGCAAAGCTGTTGCCTGTGTCATGGGTAACCTGGGCGCACTCTATTGGTGCGTTGTGGTTGGCGCAAAGTGGATAGATGCCGTTGGACGGCTGGCCCAAGATAGACCTCAATGCGCCGCGAGGGAAGCCCGCGGCGCAGCATCCAACCCATGACGAGGTCCTTATGAACGCCCCCTTCGATCAGCTGTCCGCCTGGCTGAAAGAACACAAGATTACCGAAGTCGAATGCGTGATCAGTGATTTGACTGGCATCGCACGCGGCAAGATTTCGCCCACCAACAAGTTCCTGCATGAGCGAGGCATGCGCCTGCCGGAAAGTGTGTTGCTGCAAACGGTAACCGGGGACTTTGTCGACGACGATATCTACTACGACCTGCTGGACCCGGCCGACATCGACATGATCTGCCGCCCGGTGTCCAACGCCACCTACGTGGTGCCATGGGCCATCGAGCCGACGGCCATCGTGATCCACGACACCTTCGACAAGCAGGGCAACCCCATCGAACTGTCGCCGCGCAACGTGCTGAAAAAGGTCCTGCAACTCTATACCGACCAGGGCTGGCAGCCGATTGTCGCGCCGGAGATGGAGTTCTACCTGACCCAGCGCTGCGAAGACCCGGACCTGCCGCTGAAGACCCCACTGGGCCGTTCCGGTCGCGCCGAAAGTGGCCGCCAGTCGTTCTCCATCGACGCTGCCAACGAGTTCGACCCGCTGTTCGAAGACGTCTACGACTGGTGCGAAGCCCAGGGCCTGGACCTCGACACGCTGATCCATGAAGACGGCCCGGCGCAGATGGAAATCAACTTCCGCCACGGCGATGCCCTGGACCTGGCCGACCAGATCACCGTGTTCAAACGCACCCTGCGCGAGGCTGCACTCAAGCACAACGTGGCGGCCACCTTCATGGCCAAACCGGTGGCCGACGAGCCCGGCAGCGCCATGCACCTGCACCAGAGCGTGGTGGAGATCGCCACCGGCAAGCAGGTGTTTGTCGATGAGCACGGCAACAAGAGCCAACTGTTCCTCAACCACATCGGCGGCCTGCAGAA
>NZ_JACARK010000320.1:0-711 GCF_013386655.1 Pseudomonas sp. K5002
CCCGCTCCCACATTTTTAGATCGGTGTCGGGCTCAGAAAATATAGTCAGTGGTCAGAAAGCTCGACGTGCGTTCCTGCAGGATGTCACTGACGAGTTCCTTGTTGCTCGCCTGGAACTTGGTCGCCACCAGGGTACGGATCGAAAACACCCGCAACGCATCATGTACCGACAGCGTGCCCTCGGCCGAGTTCTTGCGCCCGTTGAACGGGAAACTGTCCGGCCCGCGCTGGCACTGGGCATTGATGTTGATCCGGCCCACCTGGTTGGCGAACGCGTCCACCAGGCGCCCGACTTCCCTCGGGCTGGTGCCGAAGATACTCAGTTGCTGGCCGAAGTCCGACTCCAGCACGTAGTCGATCACCGTCTCCAGGTCGCGGTAAGGCACGATCGGCACCACCGGACCGAACTGCTCCTCGTGGTACACGCGCATCTGCGGGTTCACCGGGTACAGCACCGCCGGGTAGAAAAACGAGCCACGGCTGGCGCCGCCATTCTCGTTCACCACCTTGGCGCCATGGGCCAGTGCGTCGGTCACCAGGCCGCCGAGGTAATCCACCTTGCCCTGCTCGGGCAGTGGCGTCAGCGACACACCGTCTTCCCACGGCATGCCAGGCTTGAGGGTCGCCAGCTTGCGGTTGAATTTCTCGATAAAGCTGTCGACCACATCCTCATGCACAAACAGGATCTTCAACGCGGTGCAACGCTGGCCG
>NZ_JACARK010000320.1:836-1371 GCF_013386655.1 Pseudomonas sp. K5002
GATCTTGCCGCTGGCCATCAGCGCGCTGACCGTCTCGCGACCGCTACCGTAGATCACGTTGATCACGCCGGCAGGAAAGCTGTCGCGGAACGCCTCCAGCAACGGGCGAATCAGCAGCACGCCGAGCTTGGCCGGCTTGAACACCACGGTGTTGCCCATGATCAGCGCCGGGATCAGCGTGGTGAAGGTCTCGTTCAGCGGGTAGTTGTAGGGGCCCATGCACAGCGCCACGCCCAGTGGCACCCGGCGGATCTGCCCCAGGGTGTCCTGTTCCAGCTCGAAGCGGCTGGAGCGGCGGTCGAGTTCCTTGAGGGCGTTGATGGTGTCGGTGATGTAGTCGCAAGTGCGGTCGAACTCTTTCTGCGAGTCCTTGAGGTTCTTGCCAATCTCCCACATCAGCAGCTTGACCACTGCATCACGCTGTTCGCGCATACGCCGCAAAAACGCTTCGACATGCTGGATGCGATCCACCACGCGCATGGTCGGCCACGCGCCCTGGCCACGGTCGTAGGCGGCCACGGCAGCGTCGAGGGCG
>NZ_JACARK010000321.1:0-4792 GCF_013386655.1 Pseudomonas sp. K5002
TGCTGGTGGCGCTGCTGAGCGCCTTCGGGGCGGCCTGGCAGGTGCAGGACTGGCGTTATACAAGCGTGCTCGAGCGCCAGGCAGCGCTGCACGCAGAGGCGGCGAATCAACTGTCCCAGGCCGCATTACGACAACAGCAGGTCGAGCAGGGCAAGCGCCAGGCCCTGGAACATCAACTGAATGCCCAAGATCAACAACACACCCGAGAGCTTTCCGATGCCCAACGTGACCAGGCCCGCCTGCGCGACCGCCTTGCTACTGCTGATGTGCGGTTGTCAGTCCTTCTCGACGCCACAGATTCAGCCCGTGATTGCCGAGTGCCTACCGCCCCCGACTCCGTCGGCGTGGTTCATGCAACCCGTCGAGCCCAACTTGACCCAGCGCATGCTCAACGAATTATCGCCATCACCGACGAAGGCGACCGGGGACTGATCGCGCTGCAGGCCTGCCAGGCGTATGTCAGGGCGCTAACGCATTGACCTACATTCGAGGGCGAAAAAATTAGCATGGCTGGTTCGGCAGATCGCCGGAAGAGGCTGGACAAGGTTCGAGTGGTCACGTTCGCGTCCATGACCACCCTAGCTTTACACCCTGTTTAAAACAGCAGCAGCAATTAACCCCAGCACAACAGCGATTACCGGGGCGACACCAGAAGCGCAAAGCACTCCGACGAAGCTGCCTAACGCCGTGAGGCGAAGGTGTAAAGCTGCTGAACCAGCCTGTTCAGAAATGCGCATGGCAATCCTCCCTAGCTGTTCTCCCGGTCTCATATTGCAGTTGGCAAGGAGGTTCAGACTATCTCTGCCTATTTCCTTTTTCCGCTCGCACGGTGTTTCCAGGAGGTCGGTGGCAGCTACCCAACTGGTCGGATGCACAGCGACCTGAAATGGTCGTGTGGCTGATGTCCAGAGAGGCGAAAAAACTACCATAGATTTTTCATGGTGTCATTTTGCCGCGCAGAAGAAATTAGGGCACCCTAACCGTCACCCAGTGCCGGAGGCAGATCGTGACTATAGGGACATGCAAGCTGACATTGAAATCCGGGAAGTTTGTGAAATCACACATGATTCCCCAAGCGTTCTCCGCCCCGAGTAATGGGTGCTATTTTATCGATGGAGCGCCCGGAGGTCGGCCAACCAGGAGGCCGACCAGTTGGTATGACCGTGAACTGGTCACTCGCGCAGGGGAAGATATTCTCGCCGACTTGGACAGCTTTGCTGCGACCGAGCTCCGCAAAGCGCGCTTAGTTTGGAGTGGGTGGGGAGAAGAAGCGGAAATCAAGGGTAATATAATTCCGTATCCGGGAACCGAGCAACTAGTCCGCTTGGTTCCTGGTTTGGAAGTCCTGAAGTTACGAGTGTTTTTTCTAAGTTTGCTTTGGAGGGCTGCAGCCTCTGACATGCCGCAATACGCAGATATTGAACTGCAGTATTCTGAGTTGGAGAAGCTTAGGTTGATGGTTTTAAATATGAATCCTTTTCCTTTGAGTTTTTTTCCAGTACACCTGACTCAGATGGTTACCCGCGGGGCGCGGCACAATCTAGGGCCGCTAAAAATGTCGACTCCCTTAGATGCTGGCGCAGGTAATGGACCATTAATGCTAAATAGCTACCGATTTTATTTTGATGGCTTGGTAGCAAATATACATACGAATGTCTCGGAAAAAAGGTATTCAGAAGCTGCTGGAATTTATGTAGGTGACGATTCCGTTGTAATTGCTAATTGCGTTAATTTTGAAGATTCTTTTCAAGCGTCTAACATGATTGAGCACGGACGCGAGGCCTTTATGAATCACCCGTCCATAATGTTCAAACTCATAAGGTAATCTCGTACCACTTTTTGTACCATTCCTGCGTTTTTTAGGGGATTTCAGGGGGGGCGATGCCCCCTGAAGCCCTTTAAAACCCCCAGACCAAAAAGCCAGCTTCTAGCTTTCCCTGGTATGACGCAGGAATATTTCCTGCGCATCTGGTAGCGTCAGACTGCAAACCTAACCAAGCGGGAGTACGGGATGTCAATCAAAGTAACGGCACCACTCGTTAACGGCGATTTGTGGGATACGCTCGGCGAGAGTGCGTCAGGCGAGGACGTTGTAGAACTGATATGCGGTGATGATCTGCGACCGCCTCCCACGAGCGTGGTCATTACGGTGACTACCGAATCGGGTAAGCGGGTGGAGGTGCGGATTCCGAACTCTGACACAAGCACCGCCATCGTGAGGATTGACGGCAAAACCGTGTAAAAAAGGGGCTGATATCTGTCTAAAACTAACCCCGCCTACCGCGAATTCACTGACCTAAAACGCGCCTAAATTACGGTATGGTTTTAGACAGTGAAATGCTGAAAGCCACGTATCACGTGGCTTATGCACTGTTCCAGCCCATACTGCTGCATTATCGGATTTGCGAGATCAATTATTTGCCGACAAAAATAGACAAGCCGAAAGCGTGAAACTTCCCATTCCGATGATAAAGGCCACAAATCCGAGTAATCCCGGCGCCCATATCCAAAGATCCCAGTGCGGGGACATCGGTTTTTCCTCGCTATCTACCTTGTGCAAGGCCGCTTCGATGATGCCGCCTTGAATCTCGCCAAAAAAATAATCCCGCGCTAGCATCAATAGCAAAACGGTGCCGAACAAAACGATGGCGATTGACAGTGTCGCCCAGGCAAATTGGATCGGCAACACAGCCTGCAGAGGTATGTTTACCTTTGCCGAGAAAAAATTTGCGCATACCGCAAGCGCACCCCCGCTCGTTAAGAGCAACATTTTTACCAGATCTTGAGCCCTCCCAACGGTAGCTTGCTGGGACTCGTTGTGTTTCTGAATGAGCTCGTTGAGCTCTGCCGAGTATTCCGGTTTACCGTCAGAAGCTGATTCGTGTTGCTCTGCCATTTTCGGATCCATGCGGTGATGTATACGGCCGACGTTAAGGCTGTCATTAAGCTGGCATAACCGAGCCAAAACCACCCATTCAGGCACAAAAAAGGCACTTGCGATAAACGCTAAGTGCCTGATTTGTATAGCTTATTTGGTGGAGCCGGGGGGATTTGAACCCCCGTCCGCCAGTACTCCGCTGTCGGTACTACATGCGTAGCCGTTTCTATTAAGTTAACCCTCAGCGACCCGAAGGGCAGGGTGCTTTGGGCGAGTTGTGTAAGTTTTAGCCGCTTCGTCCACAACGTACTGCACGGCGATTCTGTTCTATATGACAATCACTTTGGGTTTACAGACATCCCCTGATGATTGCTGGACCCGAAGGTACCAGGAGGGAAGGGCTAAGGCTGCTTACGCAGCGAGAGCGTATTCCCCGTAGGTTTCGTCATTGGCAACTATAAGAAGTTGCAACAGTGGATTTACGAGTTCTGTTACCAACTCGGCATGCACCTAAAGTTTCGCAACCGGCGTCGAATCCTAAACGGCCCCGTGCTTGTAACTCGTTGTTTCTTAGTGAGTGACAAGCCTGTGCAGTGTACGTCAATCGGTCACAGAAGGCCAACCCGAAGGTTGGCCTCGGGCGATCAGCGAGTTACTGATTGCCGCCTTTGTCCGAGTCTTGCAGGCTTTGCAGGGCCTTGGAGGTGATCTCGATGCATTTCTTGTCGTCGCCTGCCGCATGGGCTGCCTTGGCTTGGGAAACGGCGGTGTCGATTTCGCCAGATTTGCCGCTGGTGTCGGTGGCGAGCAACGCTTTACCGTTGTTGATTTTGTCCAGGTTGATTTGGCACAGATCGTCTTTTGTTCCGGCGGCAAACGCGGGGGACGCCAGCATCGCAGCGGTAATGAACAAACCAGCAAGAGCGGAACGCTTCATGGGTATCTCCTTGTGCAAATAGGGCTCGATGCTGCCGGTTTTCCGTGCAGCCAGCGAGGTCACTGATGAGCCTCGTTTGTCGAGGCCTATGCAGATGACTACGCCGGCGCGCAGGGGTTCTGTTTTGTCGCTGGATTAGTCGAAAAACCCCGAAATCATTAGGTTTGGCACCAAAAAGGGGCGGCTCTAATGGGCCCGCGCCTGGGTTACTCGGTCCACGAGGTAGACCAGGCCGTGGTAATCAATTCCACCGTGTTGCGTCAGACCAATCTCACACGTACGGCTGGTGGAGATGCCTTCGCTGCAATACTGCACGGCGTCCTTCAGGCTGCGCAGTGAGTGGGCATTCAGTTCGGGCGTGGTAAAGCCTTTGTCGCCGGCAAAACCACAACAATGAATGCCTTCAGGGATCACCACGTTTTTGCTGCAACGCCTGGCCAGGTCGATCAGCGCCTGGCTCTCTCCCAGGTGTTGGGTGCTGCAGGTGACGTGCACGGCGATCGGGGCTTCCTGGGGGGTGAAGTCGAGGCGGTCCATCAGGTGCGTGCGGATAAAACGCACGGGGTCGTAGAGGTCGAGACGGGTTTCGGCCAGGTCCTGGACCAGGCGCAGGGTGCACGGGCTGGTGTCGCAGTAGATCGGGTCGAGGCCGCCACGGCTGGCGTGGAGCAGGGCGCCGATCAGTTCCTGGCGTTTGTGTTCGGCTTGTTCGGCGTAGCCCTTGGATGCGAATGGTTGGCCGCAGCAGAGGTTGTCCTGATTGTCGGGGAAGACTACCTGATAACCGGCTTTTTCCAGCAGGCCACGGGTTTTGTCGTACAGCGACATCTGTTCGTGGTCGCCGGCTGCCGGGCCCATCGCGCGTGATACGCAGGCGGCGAGGTACACCACGCGGGGTCGCTCATCGCTCACGGCGGGGCTGAAGCGAATGGCCTTTTCCGGGCGTGGCATGGCGTTGGTCCACTGGGGGATTTGCC
>NZ_JACARK010000322.1:0-9100 GCF_013386655.1 Pseudomonas sp. K5002
CCAGGGCGATGGAGGCCCGGGGCCCGGCGCCGATGGTCAGGCCCGGCCAACTGCGCGTAGTGCGGGCCAGGCGCACGGCGTAGTCGAGCACCTGCTCATCCAGCGCCAACTCGCTGGCAATCTGTTGCAACAGCAGCACGTCTTCGGCTTGCAGCACCGTGCGCAGCGGCTGTACGTCGAGCATGTCGGCTCGGGACGAGCGGGTGACTTCGCGCACCATGTCCAGTTCCTGCTGTGCCTCGGGATAGTCCATGCGCACCTTGAGCATGAAACGGTCCAGTTCGGCTTCGGGCAACGGGTAAGTACCTTCCTGCTCGATGGGGTTCTGGGTGGCCAGTACCATGAACGGCTGGCCGATGGGCAGCGCCTCGCCTTCAAGGGTTACCTGGCGTTCCTGCATGGCTTCCAGCAACGCTGCCTGGGTTTTCGCCGGGGCACGGTTGATCTCGTCAGCCAACAGCAGGTTGGTGAACAACGGTCCCTTGCGCAGCTTGAACTGTTCGGTATGCAGGTCGTATACGGCATGGCCGGTCACGTCGCTGGGCATCAGGTCCGGGGTGAACTGGATGCGTGCGAACTCGCCTCCAAAACAGCGTGCCAGCGCGCGTACCAGCAAGGTCTTGCCCAGGCCGGGAACCCCTTCAAGCAACACATGGCCGCCCGCGATCAACGCCGTGAGCACGTCATCGATCACCGGGTCCTGACCGATAACCGCCTTGCGCAGTTCGACGCGCAAGGCCTGGGCCAGTTGGCTGGCGCGCTGAATCGGGTCAGTGGCGGGAAATTCGCTCATAGGGCATTCCTGAGGTTTTGCAGGCAGGCCACCTGGCGGCTGAAATCGGCGCTGGAGAGCCGTTTCGTCGCAGGTGGGCCAAGGGCCTGGCTGATAACAAGGGAGGGTTGGCGGGTCAGGCGTTCAAGCACCCGCAATTGTTCGGCTGTATCGAGGTGTTCGAACCCGGGATGACGGCGCCGAGCGGTGCGCTGGATGTCGCGCTGCAAAGCTTGCAGCAAGCTGTCTTGCCCGCTGCGGCGCAACAGGAAGTCGGCACTGGCGTTCAAGTGTTCCTGCAATTGCCGCCGTGCCTTGGGCGCCGGTTGCCGGATCGGACCCTGGCGCAGGCTGGCGTGCCAGAGGCCCAGGGCGATCAGTGCGGCAAGTGCCACCAGTGCCTGGGGGAAGTAGCGCAACAACAGGCTGAACAGGTCCTCGACATCAGTGTTGAACAGCAGTGTGACCTGGGTGCCCTGGCTCAGGTACCAGAGCAGCCACGCGTTATCGTGCAGGCCGATGCCGGGGTTTTTCCACAGGTCGCTGTCGGTGACCACGGTCACACGCCCTTGCCCGAGGTTGACCTGCATCAGGTGCGTCGACCGGGCGCTGTTGGCCGAGAATTGTGCCAGGTGCCTGGGGTCGGTGAGGTTGAAGTCGGTGTCGAAGCTGAAATAGGCCGGCGCTGTTTCGTTGTCCACATAGAGTTTGGTCAGGTCCGGCGTTTTCTTTTTACGCGCGGGTGCCGGAGCGTCGAATTCTTCACTGAAGGATTGGTGTATCTGCACACGATCCAGCAACAGGTCGCCACTTTCACCGGTGTCCTCATCCCACAGCGCTTCGGCTACCAGCAGCAGATGGCCGCCAGCCCGGGTCCACTGCAGCAATTGCTCGACCTGCGGCGGGCTCATGTTGCTGCGCTCGCCCAGCAACAGCAGGCTGTTGCCCTTGGGCGAAAGGCTGGCCAGCCGTTCGAGGCTGTTGGCATGTTCCACCACCAGGCCCTGCCGGCGCAGAAAGTGTTCAGCTGCCAGGTAGGGGTTGGCCAGGGCTTCGGGTGAAGGGCCGCGATCGACCACTTCCTGATAAGGAATCGTCTTGTGCCAGGCATAAAAACCGCCTGCTGCCAGCAAGCCCGCGACCAGCAGCCCGACCCACAGCAACGGCCGGTTCATTGCGCCGCTCCCGAACCGAACAGGGTTCGCCAATCGCTGCATAGCTGTTGTTGCACCAAGGCAGGCGGCAGGCGATGGCCATAGGCAAGGTTTTGCCAGTAACGGGTCAGCTCACCGCTGAATGCCAGCAGCTGCGGTTGTTGCAGTTGGCGGATACGTTCCAGGACTTCACCTTCCGTGTCGGCACTTTTCAGCGGCAGGTTGAAGTCGTGCAGCAAGCGGCTGAGCAACCCACGGTAGAGCAGGCCGAGGGCTTCCCGGGGCTGTGTTGCCCACAGCTGTTCGGCGGCGTCTGCGATGTCTTCGGGCAAGGTGTCAGCCCCCAGTTCAAGGCCGAACAGCTGCGAAGGCACGGGTTTGGCAGCCTTGGGTTTGCGCGGGCTGCGGCGGCTGACAAAGGCATGCAGCCAGTCGCGGTAGCGCCAGATCACCAGTGCCAGGCCACCTGCCAGCAATCCCCAGAGCAGTACTTCAAGGCACTTGGCGATGTGCTTGAACGAATCACTGTTGAGGTTTTTCAGCAATGCTTCCAGCCAGGCTGGCAGCTTGGCATCACCTGCCGCTTTGTTTTTGTCGGCTGCTTTATCCTCGCCGAAGCGGTAGCGAGTGAGCGTTTCCGGGTTCTTGAACGGTGGCTGCTCCAACAGCGTCTTGATCGAGTGACTGGCCGATTGTGTAGTCAGCGGCGTTTGGGGAACCGGTTCATCAGCCCATGCCGATGGGATCGGCGGAATCAGCGTCAGCCCGGCCACCAGCAACAGCAGCGACGCCACACCGCTCAGGCGCTGGCGCATTCGGCGGAACACCAGTTCCAGGTCCCAGGCTTCCAGCACCGTGCGGCGGTTCAGGTAAAGGCTGAAGCCACAGGCGACATAGATCGGCTCCCAGAACACCAGGATCAAGGCGTAGAACATGTTGGTCAGGTGCTCCAGCCAACGCCAGTCGTGGCCGGCGGTGAGCGCCAGTTGCTGCCAATCCCAGTCGCGTTCGACCTCTTGCGGCAGGAAGAAATAGAACACGGCCATCAACCCGAACCACAGGGCGATTTCCAGGTGCACCCCGATCAGGGTCAGCCAGCGCGCGGCGCCTGCGTTGCGCTGCTGCAACACCCCGAGACGTTGTTGGCGCGCCTGGCCTTGCAGCCCTTCGAGCTGGACCACCGGCATCTCGAAGCTACGGCTGAGGCTGAAGCGCCGCCAGGTCAGGCTGGCCAGCAGTTGGCCCTTGAGCAGCCGCGGCGATTGGCGCAGCGCTTGTTTCAGGCTGGGTGTTTCGCCGAACAGGGCCTTGGACAGGATATACAGTGGCAGGCGGTCGAATGCCGGTTTCAACCACCAGAACAGCAACAGCGCGGTGGTGGGGTGATTCCACAGCAGCACGCTGAACAGGGCGAAGACCGGCAAGGTCACGATGGCCCAACTGCTCATCAACAGCAGCCGGTGTTCCCGGGCCAGCAGGATGCCGAGGTCCATGGCCTCCCAGGAGGTACGCGGGCGGATCACGACGCTGGCATCACTCAGGCGCATGGCGATTCCGTCCGGCAAACAGCAGGTAGGCCGCCATCAGCAACCACAGGGCGGTGCCGACCAGGTACTTGACCCACGGCGCCACGGCATTGGTGGACGACCAGTACGCCTCGATAAACGCGGCGATCAGCAGGAACACCATCACACCACAAATCATTTGCACACTTTTGCGCGCGGCCAGGCGCAGGGATTCGCCTCTGGTGAGGGGCCCCGGTGCAATCAGCGCCCAGCCCAGTTGCAGGCCAGCCGCGCCAGCCAGGGCAATTGCGCTGAGCTCGAAGGCGCCATGGCCGATGACAAATGACCAGAACGTTTGCCCGTAGCCGATTTGCGTCAGGTGCCCGGCAACGGCGCCAATGATCAGGCCATTGAAGAACAGGAAAAATACGCTGCCCAGGCCGAACAGCAACCCGGCGGCAAAGGTCTGGAAGGCGATACCGATGTTGTGCATCACGTAGTAGCCGAACATCATCCAGTCTTCGCTGGAAGCGCGCTCGGCTGCCCGGCCCAGGCGGCTGGCATCGGGGTTGTACATGGACTGCATCTCGGCCACCTGCCGAGGGCTGACGATGCTGTAGATCAAGTCCGGAAACAGGTACACCAGCAAGGCAATGCCGAGCAGGCTGCCAAAGAACAGCAGGCCGGCAGCCAGCACAAATGGCCATTGCGCGCGAACCAGCCTGGGGAAATCGGCCAGCAGGAAGCTCAGCACGTTTGCCCCCATCCGGCTGCGATGACGATACAACTGTTGATGGCCGCGCAAGGCAAGCTGCTGCAACGGGTCCACCAGGTAGCTGCTGTAGCCGCGCTCCTGGGCCAGGGCCAGGTGCTGGCACAACTGCCGGTATTGATGAGGGAAGTCGACGAAGTCGGCGCCTTTGGCTTTGCCTTTCTCCAATTGCGTCAATTGCTCGGCAAAGGCTTGCCATTGTGGCTGATGGCGGCTTTCGAAAAGACTCTGTTTCATGCTGGCCCCAACAATCCGCGGGCCACACCGTTGAGTTCTGCCACGGCGCGGGCAGGGGAGACCTGCAGGGGCGTGGCCAGGATAGCGGCCAGTTCGTTGACCCGTTCGGCCGACAGTTCGCCCTGGCGTTCGGCGAAGCTGAGAATCGCCCGTTGTTCGTTCAGCTCAAGGGCGAACGGCAGGCGCAGCGCCGGGGCCTGGGGCACTTGCGGGCGGGAAAGCGGTTGTTCGCGGTAGATCACCAGGGTCCCGGCCGCCAGGTCGCCCAGGCGCTTGAAGTTGGGGTGTTGCAGGCAACTGATGGCGCCGAGGAAATAGCCGAAGGGCAGCATGTCGACAAAACGCAGCAGGTTACGGATCAGCGAGGCGGACCAGCCGATGGGCGTGCCGTCGTCCTGTACCACCCGCAGGCCCATGACCTGCTTGCCGGGCGAGCAGCCCTGGTTGAGCACTTCGAAAAGCACCATGTACCACCAACTGACGAGGAACAGCAGCAGCGAACCCAGGCCAATGCCCAGGTTGCCGAGAAAGGCCAATGCGATAAACAGGATGCCGAGAATCAGGCCGCGCAAACCCAGGTCGAAGGCAAAGGCCAGTGAGCGTACCAGCAGGCCGGCCGGGCGCAGGGGCAGGTCGATACCCTCCGGGGTCTCGATCTGGTAGCGGGTATCCAGTGGCGCAGGTGGCATCGCGGTCCTTGGCAGTGCGGCGCTGGCGCCTGAGCGGCAGCGGCGGGGTTGGAAAGACCGATGCTAGCAGTGTCGACGGTGGAAGCAACCACTCAACGATTTACTGAATGTTTGTACAGGGAACACAGCGCTGGCCCCCGATGCCTGCAAGCGCCTAGACTTTGCCGGTCTTCAGCACAGGAATAGCCCGTGACCACCATTTTCTGGTACGACTATGAAACCACCGGCATCAATCCGCGTACCGACCGCCCGCTGCAGGTAGCCGGTATTCGCACCGACCTCGAGCTTAACGAGGTCGGGCCGCCGGTCAATCTCTACTGCCACCCCAGCGACGATATCCTGCCGCATCCGGCAGCGTGCGCGATCACTGGCATCACTCCCGGCGTGCTGGCGGAAAAAGGCCTGGCCGAAGCCGACTTCATGACCCGGGTGCACGCCGAGCTGGCCACCCCGGGCACTTGCGGGGCCGGCTACAACACCTTGCGTTTTGACGATGAGATGACGCGCTACAGCTTGTACCGCAATTTCTTCGATCCCTATGCCCGGGAATGGCAGGGCGGCAACAGCCGCTGGGACCTGATCGACGTGGTGCGCACTGCCTACGCCCTGCGCCCTGACGGGATCGTCTGGCCGGAACAGGACGGGCGCGTCACCCTCAAGCTTGAGCGGTTGACGGCCGCCAACGGCATCGACCACGGCCAGGCCCACGACGCCTTGTCCGATGTGCGCGCCACCATCGCCCTGGCCCGGTTGATCCGCGAGAAGCAACCCAAGCTCTATGACTGGCTGTTTCAACTGCGTAGCAAACAACGGGTCATGGACCAGGTGCGGTTGTTGCAGCCGATGGTGCATATTTCCGGTCGTTTTTCTGCCGAGCGTCATTACCTGGGGGTGGTGCTGCCGCTGGCGTGGCACCCGCGCAATCGCAATGCATTGATCGTCTGCGACCTGGGGCTCGATCCGCAAGGGCTGTTGGACGAGGACGCCGATACCTTGCGCCGGCGCTTATATACCCGCCGCGACGAACTGGCCGAAGGTGAATTGCCGGTACCGCTCAAGTTGCTGCACATCAATCGTTGCCCGGTGGTCGCACCGTTGAGCGTGCTTCGGCCGCAAGACCGCGAGCGTTTGCAGCTGGATATGGATGAGTGTGATGCGCGGGCCCTGCGGCTAAGCGACGCACAGGAACTATGGCGCGATAAACTGGCGGCGATTTACGCCGAGGAAGATTTTGCGCCAAGCGCCGATCCCGAGCAGCAGCTATACGATGGTTTTATCGGGGATCGTGATCGACGTTTATGTGAGCAAGTGAGAGTCGCCGAGCCGGCGCAACTAGCGCGCCAGCAATGGCCTTTCGATGATGAACGTTTGCCTGAATTATTATTTCGCTATCGTGCACGCAACTTTCCAGACACCTTGAATAGTGAAGAGCAACAACGCTGGAGAGTTTTCTGTCAGCAACGTTTGTCAGACCCTCAATGGGGCGCGCCAAACACCCTTGAGGGTTTTAAGCAGGCGTGTCTTGAGTTGGCTGTTAGTGCCACACCGTTTCAGCGCCAGGTGCTTGATGAATGGCAGGAGTATGTTGATGCCTTAGCGACTCGAATGAGTCTGTAATCAGCTTCCCGGTAAAATACGGACAATAAAAAACGCCAGCAAGCTGGCGTTTTTTATTGCGTTGCGTATCACGCAGCGTCCTGGCGAGGCTTAGCCCAGCAGGGTAGCCCAGCCTTCAACCACGTCGCCGCCCCACTTGGCTTTCCACTCTTTCAGAGTCTTGTGGTTGCCACCTTTGGTTTCAATCACTTCGCCGTTGTGCGGGTTTTTGTATTGTTTAACCTTGCGTGCACGCTTGGTGCCGGTAGCTTTTACGGCGCCACGTGGAGCCTTAACTTTCGAATCCGGATCCAGCAGCGCGATGATGTCACGCAGGGATTTGGAGTATTCGCCCATCAGGGTGCGCAATTTGCCTTCGAATTCCAGCTCGGTTTGCAGTTTGTCGTCTTGGGACAGGTTCTTCAAACGGGCTTGCAGCTCTTTGATAGCTTCTTCGGTGGCGCGATATTCGTTGATCAGGGACATGGGGACTACCTTATGCAGGGCGCTGGGTGAAAGGGGATAGTGGCTCAATAATAGTCAGACAGTTTGCCCAAGTAAACATTTAAGGCCGCATTTATGTAATTTACTTTGGTTGTTTGTGGCAAAAGCGTGGAATTGAGTTAATTAGTAAGGGGGATGGCCTAAAGATACTCTGGTTAAGTCTTGGCTTACTGCCGGAGTCCACGCGTTTGCACACATAGTGGGGAAAAACCTTACGCTATTAAGGGGCAGGGTTGACGCAGCCGATCAGAATAAGCGTTGAGGAATACTGCAGTTTTTCTGCGCAATCGCTAGAATGGCGGCCTTTGCGAAGTTCTGGAGTTTCCCCCTAATGCGCACTTTTCGGCTGGTGATTGCTTGCCCGGACCGGGTTGGCATCGTTGCCAAGGTCAGTAACTTTCTGGCTTCCCACAACGGTTGGATCACCGAAGCGAGCCATCACTCGGACAATCTCAGCGGCTGGTTTTTCATGCGTCACGAAATTCGTGCCGATACGCTGCCCTTTGGTCTAGAGGCATTTCGCGAGGCATTTGCGCCGATCGCTGAAGAGTTCTCGATGACCTGGCGCATCACCGACACGGAACAGAAAAAACGCGTGGTCCTGATGGCCAGTCGTGAGTCCCACTGCCTGGCAGACCTGCTGCACCGCTGGCACAGCGATGAACTGGACTGCGAGATCTCCTGCGTGATTTCCAACCATGACGACCTGCGCAGCATGGTCGAGTGGCATGGTATTCCGTACTACCACGTCCCGGTCAACCCGCAGGACAAGGAGCCGGCCTTTGCCGAGGTCTCGCGCCTGGTCAAGCAGCACGATGCGGACGTCGTGGTACTGGCGCGCTACATGCAGATTCTGCCGCCGGAGCTGTGCAGTGAATACGCTGGCAAGGTGATCAATATTCACCACAGCTTCCTGCCATCGTTTGTGGGTGCCAAGCCGTATCACCAGGCATCCCTGCGTGGCGTGAAGCTGATCGGTGCAACGTGCCACTACGTCACCGAAGAGTTGGACGCCGGTCCCATCATCGAGCAGGACGTGGTGCGTGTCAGCCATAGCGACAGCATCGAAGACATGGTCCGTTTTGGCCGTGACGTCGAGAAGATGGTGCTGGCTCGCGGCCTGCGCTATCACCTGGAAGACCGGGTACTGGTGCACGGCAACAAGACTGTCGTGTTCTGATTGAAGTGTTTTGATTGAAGAATGAAGGGCCTGGGCGTTAAATCGCTACAGGCCCTTTTTTTGAGCGCGGGTGAGGACTGGAGCATGAGCGATCCACTGGACAAGGCGACTTCCAAAGCCCCCGCGACGCTGGGAGAGGGTTGTTTGAGTCGATATGACCCGGATGACCTGAGCAGTGAGGACGGCACCGAGTTTCCAGGCGCCGCCGAGTTGTGGGAACAATTGCAGGACACATCCGAATTGCCTGAAGAAAAGGCGTCAGCGGCTGTGCAAGGCAGCCGCTGACCCGGCGGGATCAAATCCGGAAACTACCCACCAGTTGTTTCAAGCGCGCCGCTTGCTGTTCCAGGTCGGAACAGGCCCGCAAGGTTGATTGCAGGTTTTCCACACCTTCCTGATTGAGGGTGTTGATCTCGGTGATGTCCATGTTGATTGACTCCACCACCGAGGTCTGTTCCTCGGTAGCGGTGGCTACCGACTGGTTCATCCCGTCAATTTCGCCGATGCGCTGGGTCACGCTGTTCAGGCGCTCGCCCGCCAGGTTGGCGATTTCCACACTGTCCTGGCTGTGCCGCTGGCTTTCGCTCATGGTGCTGACCGAATCCCGGGCGCCGACTTGCAGCTCCTCGATCATCTTCTGCACCTGCTGCGCCGACTCCTGGGTGCGGTGCGCCAGGTTGCGCACTTCATC
>NZ_JACARK010000323.1:0-5063 GCF_013386655.1 Pseudomonas sp. K5002
GGCGCGCTGGGTTTCCCATTGGAGTTGCGGGGCGTTCATACATTTCCTGTGAGCCGCTGGGCAGTTTTGGCGGATGTTCTTTGTTCGGAGGCTGCGGCATGCTGGCGAGCATAACCGATGGGGCTTTCGCCCTCACTTTGCACAGGATCGTTTTTGATGACACTCACCGGCCAATGTCGCTGCGCCCGCGTGACCTACACCCTCGATACCGACGCGCCGCTGGCGGTGTATGCCTGCCATTGCCGCCACTGCCAGACCTGGAGCGGCAGCGCGTTTGCCCTGCATGCGCTGTTGCCGGCGGATGCGCTGCGGGTTGACGGTTCGCTGACGGAATATGCCTATGACGTTGATGGGCAGCGCTCGGAACATCGGTTGTGCGGGGTGTGCCATACGCGGATCTGCAACACCACGACGGCCGCGCCGGGGTTGGTTGTGCTGCGGGTCGGGACACTGGATGAGAGCCCGTCCGTGCAGCCGGTGGCGCATATCTGGCTGCGGCACAAGCAGCCGTGGGTAACGCTGGCGGAGGGTGTTCCGACCTGGCCGGAAAGCCCTACGCCCCAGGCGTTTGCGCAGGCGTTGAGCGTTCCCCTGTAGACATGACTCACACCCACACTGTGGCGAGGGAGCTTGCTCCCGCTGGGTTGCGCAGCAACCCCAAAAGCATTGACCGGCCCATCCTGAAAGACCGCAGCGGCCTACCAGGGGGCGCTTCGCACCCCAACGGGAGCAAGCTCCCTCGCCACATTGGGCTCTGCGTCGATGTTGAGACTCAGCACTTCGCCATTGCGCAACTGCCAGTCGAGGAAGTCTGAGAAATCATCGCGAACCAATGCGCGAATCGCCTTGGCGACAACCCCATGGGCAACCAGCACCACCACCTGTTGCCCATGGTTCACCAGCAACTGATTCAATCCGCCCCGGATGCGCTCGACGAACTGCGAGATTGACTCACCGTCCGTGGGTGCCCGCTCCCATTGCCGGGTAATATTCTGCGCCCAAAGGTCGGGATAACGCTGCGCCGCCTCCGCCTGGGTCAGTCCCTCAAACACCCCCACGCCGCGCTCACGAAACGCATCCAGCGTAGGCAGTTGCAGCCCATCATCCGCAAACACAATGGCCGCCGTTTGCTGAGCCCTGCGCAGCGGCGAGACGATGACGGCGTCGATCTGCGCCGGCAATTTTTCCCGCAACTCCCGCGCCTGCAGCACGCCCCGTTCGTTGAGATCAATGTCCAGCGAGCCCTGGTAACGCCCCTCGGCATTGGCTTGAGTTTCGCCGTGACGAACAACATACAACTGCATACCGCCCTCCTTCATCCTGACGCTGAAAGGCCGCGAACGGCGCACCCGATAAAGGCCTAAGCTAAGATCGAAAAATTATTTATCGAATGTTTTTTAGAACAATAAGCTCACCTTAATCCATTAAGAGTCGAGCACGCCATGCCCCAGTTTTCGCTCCATCGCCTTTTCATCGCAGGCCTTGCCACACTGGGCCTCTGCACCGCCCTGAACGCTCAGGCCGAGGAAACCGTACGCATCGGCTACCAGAAATCCTCGACCCTGATCACCTTGCTGAAAACCCAGGGCACCCTGGAAAAAGCCCTCAAGGCCGACGGCATAGACGTCACCTGGCACGAGTTCCCCAGTGGCCTGCCGCTGCTGGAAGCACTCAACGTCGGTAACGTGGATATCAGCGCCGACGTGGCCGACACCGTGCCGATCTTCGCCCAGGCCGCCCAGGCCAAGCTCACCTACTTCGCCCAGGAAGCGCCCTCGCCCCAAGCCCAGGCGATCGTGGTGCGCAAGGACTCGCCGATCCAGCAACTGGCGGACTTGAAAGGCAAGAAAATCGCCGTGACCAAGGCCGCCGGCACTCACTATTTATTGATCGCTGCCTTGAACAAGGCGGGGCTGGCCTTCTCCGATATCGAGCCGGCGTACCTGACGCCCGCCGATGGCCGCGCTGCGTTTGAAAACAACAAGGTTGATGCCTGGGTCACGTGGGAACCGTTCCTCACCAGCGTGCAGCGCCAACTGCCCACCCGCACCCTTGCGGACGGTACCGGGCTGGCCAGTTACAAGCGCTATTACCTGACGGGTACGCCCTATGCCCAGGCGCATCCCGAAGTGCTGAAGCTGGTGTACGAGCAGTTGCACCAGGCTGGCGAGTGGGTGAAAAGCCACCCGCGTGATGCCGCGAAAGTGCTGGGGCCATTGTGGGGCAACCTGGATGTGGAGACTGTCGAGGCCGCCAATGCTCATCGCAGTTATGAGGTGCAGCCGGTGACGCTGGATCAGTTGGGGGAACAGCAGAAAATTGCGGATGCGTTCTTCAAGGCGGGGTTGTTGCCCAAGGCGGTGGATGCGCAGGATGTGCAGGTGTGGAAACCCTGAGGCAGTCAACTGTGGGAGCCGGGCTTGTCCGCGATGCAGACAACTCGGTACTCCAGTCATACCGCGGTGATGCCATCGCAGCCTCGCCAAGGCTCGACAGCTCCCACAGGTGATGTTCAGGGCCTGGACTATCGGCGGTGTCAGCTTTTACGCGTCGCGTCATCCAGCGCAAGGATGGTGTGAGCATTGGTCACCGTGGTCGCCAGGGTATTGATCACTCCCGAACGCAACGCCCCCAGCGTTGCCGCCGCCTTGGTGTTTTCACTGGCAATCGCCACCACATCCGGAATCCGAAACAGCTCCTGCACCGTCAACCCGATCACCCGCCCCTGAATCGCGTTGACCGCCGGCTGGCCATGAATGTCGATGAAGTCATAACCCATCATGTCCCCCACCGTGCCGGACAACCGCGCCTGTGCAATTTCCTGGGGCGAAAACCACCCCATGCGCACCATGTTGCTGTTTTCACTCATGTCACCGATGCCGATCAACGCCATGTCCGCACGGCGGGCACGGTCAAGCGTGGAACGCACCGTATCGTTGCTGATCAACACCCCACGCAGTTCCGGGTTGGCCACCAGCGCCGGGGCGTACAGGCTTTCACTCTCGCCACCAAACCGCAGGGCCAGGCGCCGGCAAATATGGTCGGGGTTCATGTATTCACCCGCCTTGAGCGAACCGCCAATGGCGCACACAAACGTGCAGTTGCGGGTCACCGGCAAAAACACATTATCGGCCACCGCACCGACGTTACGCCCCATGCCCACCGCGACGATCATGCCGTCGCTGAGGGTTTTGTTCAGGTAGTTGGCCACCAGGCTCGCCACCGCCGAGCGCTGGGTGTCCGGGTCGCTGTGGTCCACCGCAATCAAGGCGCGGTCCAGCTGGAAGCGCTCCACCAGCGCCTGTTCCAGCTCGTTGTTCATCGCCGGGTGCTGCAACACCCGCACCTCGACAATCCCTTCATCCCGTGCGCGTTTGAGCAGGCGGCTGACTTTTGCCCGGGACAGGTCGAAGCGCTTGGCGATGGCTTCCTGAGTGACGTTCTCAAGGTAATAGAGCATCGCCACTTCGGTCATCAGGTCGATGTCGCTGGCGATGCGCTGGGTACTGTCACTCATGGGCACGGGCTTCCGTTTCGGTGTCAAAGGCGCATTCTCCCGACTCTTGCCCCGTTCCGTCCACTACTGATGCCCGTCACGCTCGATCGCGTTGATGCGGTCGACCTTGGCCCCGGAACGCGCGGCTTCGAACTCCGACTCCAGGAACGACTTGACGATGCTCTTGGCCAGTTCCGCGCCGATCACCCGTGCACCGATGGACAGGATCTGCGCATCGTTGCTCTTGCGTGCCCGCTCCGCCGAATAGGTGTCATGGGCCTGGGCCGCACGAATCCCCAGGACTTTGTTGGCCGAGATGGCCATGCCGATACCAGTGCCGCACACCAGCACGCCCAAGCGTTGCTCGCCGGCATTGATCGCCGTGGCCACCGCCAGGGCAATGTCCGGGTACAGCACCGGCGCCGTGGAATGGGTGCCGAAGTCCGTCACCGGGTAACCCAGCGCCTCGATATGGCGCTTCAACAGTTCTTTGAGCTCATAACCCGCTTCATCGCATCCGATAGCCACCGGGAAAGGTGTGTTCATGGCGTTTGGCTCCGCTGCCGTTTTGGGTACTGGAGAGTGATCATATGATCACTCGATGAAATTTATCTCAGTCATTTCTCGGATATTCCAGTCGCCCTGTCAAGCAGGATTTAGCTGACCTCCCAGTCAAAGCCCTCTAAACCGGCGCACTTTGCGCAAATCCATCCATTTACAACTTTTCAGTGAAAGAGATTGACTGATCAGAATTTCATTTGATACACATATGCTCACAGCGAAACATGACTGTGCGACCTAATAAGAATTCACAGCACGAGGACACGCCGATGGCCACGCCATTACTGCTCCAGGCTGAACACGTCGCCAAGGCTTACGCCGGGATTCCTGCCCTGCGTGAGGGGCGCCTCTCTCTGCGGGCCGGCAGCGTCCACGCCCTGTGCGGCGGCAATGGCGCAGGCAAATCGACTTTCCTGAGCATCCTGATGGGCATCACCCAGCGTGACGCCGGGACCATCCTGCTCAACGGCTCCCCCGCCCAGTTCAACCGCCCCAGCGAAGCACTCGCGGCGGGGATCGCGATGATCACCCAGGAGCTGGAACCCATCCCCTACATGACCGTCGCCGAAAACATCTGGCTGGGCCGCGAACCGCGCCGCGCCGGCTGCATCGTCGACAGCAAGGAGCTCAACCGGCGCACTCGCGAACTGCTGGAAGGCCTGGAGTTCGACGTCGACGCCACCAGCCCCATGCATCGCCTGAGCGTGGCGCAGATCCAGCTGGTGGAGATCGCCAAGGCATTCAGCCACGACTGCCAGGTGATGATCATGGACGAGCCCACCTCGGCCATCGGCGAGCGCGAGGCCGAAACCCTGTTCAAGGCCATCCGCCGCCTAACCGCCCGTGGTGCCGGCATCATCTATGTGTCGCACCGCCTCAGTGAACTGGCGCAGATTGCCGACGACTACAGCATCTTTCGTGACGGCGCCTTCGTTGAGACCGGGCGCATGGCCGATATCGACCGCGCCCACCTGGTGCGCGGCATCGTCGGCCAGGAACTGACCCG
>NZ_JACARK010000324.1:0-2134 GCF_013386655.1 Pseudomonas sp. K5002
ACCTCGGGGTGCCCGGGATTGCCGGGGTGACCGAGGCCGATGGACAGGTCGGCGGGGCCGATAAACACCGCGTCCACGCCTTCCACCGCCGCAATCGCCGCGACGTTTTCAACGCCGCGACGCGACTCCACCTGCACGATCAGGCACAGCTGTTCATGGGCGGTGTTGAGGTAATCCGACACGCCGTCCCAGCGGGTGGCGCGGGTCAAGCCGCCACCAACGCCACGAATACCGTGGGGCGGATAACGCATCGCACGCACCAGGGCCTTGGCTTGCTCGGCGGTTTCGACCATCGGGATCATCAGCGTCTGGGCGCCGACGTCCAGCAGTTGCTTGATCAGGTTGGCGTCGCTGCTTACCGCGCGTACCACCGGGGCGGTGGTGTAGGGAGCCACGGACTGGAGCTGGTTGAGCACGCTGGGCACGGTGTTGGGGGCGTGTTCGCCGTCAATCAGCATCCAGTCATAACCGGTGCTGGCGACGATCTCGGCGGCATAGGCGGTGGCGAAGCCGGCCCAGATCCCGTATTGCGCGGCGTCTTTACGCAGCGCGGCCTTGAAAGCGTTGTGGGGCATGTTCATGGCAGGAGTCCTCAGCGGTTGTACGGGCGATGCAATTGGCAATCGGGGTTGAGGTCCACGCCAAACCCGGGTTTGTCGAGCACCGACAGGCGCATGCGGCCATTCACCGGCACGGGTTCACCGAGCAGTTGCGGGTGGAACATCGGCACCACTTCGTCTGCCTTGGGCGCCATCATCAGGAACTCGGCGAACGGGCTGTTATGGCGGGTCGCAACAAAGTGGTAGCTGTAGACCGACGAGCCGTGGGGCACCACCAACGCATTGTGGGCATCGGCCAAGGCGGAGATTTTCACCAGCTCGGTGAGGCCGCCGCACCAGCCCACATCTGGCTGGATAATGTCGCAGCAACCCATCTCCAGGAGCATGCGAAAGCCCCAACGGGTAGCCTCGTGTTCGCCGGTGGTGACCAATATGCCTTTGGGCACGTTGTTGCGCAGGGCGGCATAGCCCCAGTAGTCGTCGGGCGACAGCGCTTCTTCAATCCATTTCAGGCCGTATTCATGGGCGCCGATCGCCAGTTTGGTGGCGTAGTTCAGGTCCAGGCTCATCCAGCAATCGAGCATCAGCCAGAAGTCCGGGCCGACCCGTTCGCGCATGGTTGCCAGTTCCTCGAGGTTTTTGCGCAGGCCTTCTTCGCCTTCCGATGGGCTGTAGTGCAAGGGCATCTTGCCGCCGATAAAGCCCATCTTCTGTGCGAGGTCCGGGCGGGCGCCGGTGGCGTAGAACTGCAATTCGTCACGCACCGCGCCGCCGAGCAACTGGTGCACCGGCTCCTGGCGGATTTTGCCGAGCAGGTCCCACAGCGCCAGGTCGACGCCGGAGATCGTGTTGATCACCAGGCCCTTGCGGCCGTAGTACAGGGTGGACTGGTACATCTGGTCCCAGATTTTTTCGATATCGGTGACGCGGGCGCCTTCCAGGAAGCGCGCCAGGTGCTTCTCGACGATATAGGCGGCGGGCTCGCCACCGGTGGTCACGGCGAACCCGACGGTGCCGTTGCTGGCCTCGATTTCGACCACGAGCGTGCCGAGTACGTTGATCCCGAAACTGCGGCGACTCTGGCGGTACTCGGGGTATTTGCTCATGGGGGTGCTGATGTGATCGTCGATCCAGTGGCCGTCTGCCTGGTCGTGGTAGTCCGCGCCGCCGCCGCGCAGGACAAAGGCGCGCACGTGCTTGATTGTGAGATTGCCCATGGTGTGACTCCTTGATTAAACAGTGGCCGGCGTGTTCGTCGCTTTATGGCCTGGGGAATGGATACCGAGTACCAGCAAGGCTGCGACTACAGTGGTGGCGGACAGCAGGTAAAGGCCGGCCGCAGGGGAGTGAAAGGCGGTTTCTGCCCAGTTCTTCAGCACCGGGGCGATAAAACCGCCGAGGGCGCCGAAGGAGTTGATCAGGGCGATACTGGCGGCCGCTGCGCTGCCGGCCAGGTAGCTGGACGGGAAGGTCCAGAACACCGGTTGCACGGCGATAAAGCCCGAGGCGGCAAAGCACAGGGCGAGCATGCCCAGCAGCGGGTTGGCAAAGGTCACCGAGCAGGCGATCCCGGC
>NZ_JACARK010000325.1:0-2106 GCF_013386655.1 Pseudomonas sp. K5002
CGCTACGCCGCCGAAGATGCGCAATTCTCCATCAAGGAAATCGACATCGGCATGGCCGCCGACGTCGGCACCCTGCAACGCCTGCCGCGCATCGTCGGCGACGGCATGCTGCGCGAGCTGGCCTACACCGGCCGCCAGTTCGGTGCCGAAGAGGCGCGCAGCATCGGCCTGGTAAATCGGGTGTACAGCGATCACCAGAGCCTGCTGGCCGGCGTGCTGGACATCGCCCGGGAAATCGCCGCGAAATCGCCGATCGCGGTCACCGGCACCAAGGCGATGATCAGCTACATGCGTGACCACACGATCAATGACGGTTTGGAATACGTTGCCACCTGGAACTCAGCTATGTTGCAATCCAACGACCTGCGCGTGGCCATCGCGGCCCATATGAGCAAGCAGAAACCCGACTTCGTGGATTGACTGAACATGACCCCAGGCTGGATTACCACAACGCTGCTGGACAACGACGCCCCGGGCGGCTGGGCCGTGGCCCGCAGCCGTGAAGGCTTTTTACACGACCAGAACGGCCCGCTGTTTCCCCGGGAGTGGCTCAAGCGCCAGGACCTCTCGGTGTTCGCCGAGCATGGCATCGGCCACCTGGACGGCGAGCCGGTGTACCTGCTGGAACTCAACAGCCCCGCCGACGTGCCGGGCTGCGGCTGGCAGGGCCTGCGGGCATTCATGCTGCAGGGCGATCACACGCTGTACAAAGTCCTGGGCTACGCCGCGCAAATCGGCACCTGGGCCCGGGAGCATCGTTTTTGCGGCAGTTGCGGCCAGGCGATGGTGCAGGTGCCGCGGGAGCGCGCGATGTTCTGCCAGGCCTGTGACCTGCGCAGCTACCCGCGTATCTCGCCGAGCATGATCGTGCTGGTGACCCGTGGCGACGAGATCCTGCTGGCCCGTTCGCCGCGCTTTGTCACGGGGGTCTACAGCACTCTGGCGGGGTTTGCCGAGCCGGGCGAGTCGGCCGAGGACTGCCTGATTCGCGAGGTGCGTGAAGAAGTGCAGGTGGAGGTCAAGAACATCCAGTACATGGGCAGCCAGTGCTGGCCGTTCCCGCACTCGATGATGCTGGGCTTTCACGCCGAGTACGCCGGCGGCGACATTGTGCCCCAGGCTGACGAGATCGAAGACGCGCAGTGGTTCAACATCCATGAACTGCCGCCGTTGCCGGCGTCGCGCTCGATTGCGCGCTACCTGATCGACCTCTACCTGGCCCGTCGCCTAGGTCACGCTGAACCAGTGCTGCCAGGCTAGGCGCACCGTCAGGCCGAGCACCACGGTGATGAACACCGGGCGAATGAACTTGGCGCCGCCGCTGATGGCGCTGCGTGCGCCAAAAAACGCGCCGCACATCACCGACACGCCCATGCACAGGCCGACAATCCAGTCTACCGAGCCATTGAAAATGAACACCGTCAGCGCCGCCGCGTTGCTGACGAAGTTCATGCTGCGCGCCACGCCGCTGGCCTTTACCAGGTCGATGGGGTGCAACAGCATGGTACTCACGGTCCAGAAGGCCCCGGTGCCCGGGCCGGCGACGCCGTCGTAGAAACCCAGGCCAAAGCCCTGGGTGGACTGCCATTTCTTCTTGATCGGTGCGTCGTTGTCCAGCGCCGCCTTGGGCGTGCCGCCGAACAGCAAATACAAACCGCAGCCGAACACAATCACCGGGAGCATCTTGTTCAGGGTTTCTGCCGGCAGGTAATGGGCCACGACCGCGCCGGTGAGTGCACCGACCAGGGTGCCGACGATGGCGTGCACCCACTGGCGCGGATGAAACAGCTTGCGCCGGTAGAAGGTAAAGCTGGCAGTGGCCGAGCCGAAGGTGGAACTGAGCTTGTTGGTGCCCAGCACCAGGTGGGGCGGCATGCCGGCGGTCAGCAGGGCGGGCGTGGTGAGCAGGCCGCCACCGCCGGCGATGGCGTCGATGAAACCGGCGATAAAGGCAACCACGGCGAGGATCGCCAGGGTGGTGAGGTCAACGCTGAGTTCGAAGGGCATGGGCAAGACTTAGTCGGCAGGGCGCAGCAAGGGCTGCGCGAAAGGCCGGTATCTTACCGATTAGCGTGGGGGCCTGCGACTATGATCGTTCCCACGCTC
>NZ_JACARK010000325.1:2134-4276 GCF_013386655.1 Pseudomonas sp. K5002
TCAACCGTGCCCGCTTGGCTATTTATGTGTTTCGACCCACTCCAGTGCGGTCCGCCAGATGCAGATCCCCAGGAAGTACGCCGACATCAGCAACCACAGGCCCAGGGTCAGGCGATTGGTGTACGGGAAGTCGATCACCAGCAGCAGGCTGCACAGCAACCAGATGGTGGTCACGGCAATATTGATCGGCATGAAGCGCTTGACCCGGAACGGGTGCAGGAACTTCATCGGCGTCACGGTCAGCAACGCCAGGCCGATCACGGTGAGCAAGGTGACCCAGGCTTCCGGCTGGATGATATAGACGCACAGCGCCACCACGTTCCATGCGGCGGGGAAGCCGACGAAGTAGTTGTCCTTGCTCTTCATGTTGACGTTGCAGAAGCAGAACAGCGACGACACCAGAATCACCGACACCGTAAACAACGGGGTGAAGTCCGGCAGGGCGATATAGCGATAGATAAACAGCGCCGGAATAAACACGTACGTCAGGTAATCAATCACCAGGTCCAATACCGAGCCATCGAAGCTTGGCAGCACTGTTTGCACATTCACCCGTCGCGCGAGAGAGCCGTCGACCCCATCGACGATCAAGGCCAGGCCCAGCCACAGCAGGCAAGCCTTGGGCTGGTTGTCGAGCAGTGCCAGGGTGGCCAGGAAGGCCAGCACCACGCCGGTGGCGGTAAAACCATGGGCGCCCCAGGCCTTGAGACGGGCTACATGCAGGGTCGATATCACAGGGGCGTTCTCCAAAAGGTGAAACAGGGCAGCCGACGGGGTAGCACCGTCGAATCTGGCCAGAGTGTGCAGGTATCGACCGGGAAGGGTGGGATAAGGTTCACCACCCGGCGTAGGTTAAGCGTAGCAAGCGCAGGACGTTTCGGCATCAGCCTTGGCGAAACACCAGTGCCTTTAATCCGCTTTGCGGGTCGATATCGGGGAATTCCGGCGGGTTTTCCAGCCGCTGGTCAAAGCGCAGGCCAGGCGCTTCGCGGGTTACGCCGTCGATCAGGAAGTCTTCGCCGAACGCCGGGTCGTTCATGCACGCCAGCACCGTCCCCTGGGCCGTGAGCAAATCCGGCAGGCGACGCAGCACCCGCTGGTAGTCCTTGGTCAAAAGGAAACTGCCTTTCTGGAACGAGGGCGGGTCGATGATCACCAGGTCGTACGGGCCGCTGTTGGTGACCTTGGCCCAGGACTTGAACAGGTCGTGGCCGAGGAACGTCACCTTGCTCAGGTCGTGGCCGTTCAGGCGGTGATTGTCACGACCACGGCTCAGGGCGCCTCGGGCCATGTCCAGGTTCACCACATGCTCGGCGCCGCCTTCGATGGCCGCCACGGAGAAACCACAGGTGTAGGCGAACAGGTTCAGCACCCGCAGGCCATGAGCCTGTTCGCGTACCCAGTTGCGGCCGTAACGCATGTCTAGGAACAGCCCACTGTTCTGCTTTTTGCCCAGGTCGATCAGGTAGCGCAGGCCGCCTTCGGTGATGGTCAGTTCGTCGACCACCTCGCCCAGCAGCCATTCGGTGGTGCTTTGCGGCAGGTAGCGGTGTTGCAGCGCCACGGTATGGGCGCCGAATGACCGCCAGTCGATCTGCACCAGCATCTGCTTCAAGGCCTCAAGCTCCGCGGCTTCAAGCTCCTTGAACAGCGAGACCAGCACCACGCCTTGCAGCCAGTCCACTGTCAGTTGCTCCAGGCCCGGCCAGCAGCGGCCACGCCCGTGAAACAGGCGCCGGGTCTCGGCGGGGACGGTTTGCAGGGCATTCAGCAAATGGGTGTGCAGGGTGGCGAGTGCGTCTGGGTTCATCGGGCAACGTCGGTCATTGAGCGGGCGGCATTTTAAACACAATTGCGGGGTGTTCGGGAGTTGAAGCACAACGTGCTTTGAATTTGCTGATTGGCAGTGATTTATGCTCAAAAGTCCCTGAGAGGCGGCGCACAACAGTCAAAAAATCCCTTGGCACCGACATAAACTGGAAAAAAAGCCCGGAGGTGCCCATGAACGGTTTCGCGAGTGCAGTGAGTCAGACAGCGATGGACCAGGAAGAACTGGCCGAATGGCGCGATGCCCTGGCCTCCCTGGTGGCCAACGCCGGCGCGGCGCGCGCACGGGAGATCCTCGACATGCTGGCGGATGCC
>NZ_JACARK010000326.1:0-7754 GCF_013386655.1 Pseudomonas sp. K5002
GAGGCGCCGGGCACCAGCACAGTGCCCCAGCCCAACGGCTGCCGGGCATCTGCCATCGCGCCGACGCCCGGCCCGATCAGTACGACTTCACCCACCTTGCAGCCGAGAATCGCCAATTGGCTGCAGGCAACGGGCTTGCCATCCAACTGCGGCCGTTCGGTACCGGCCAGCAAGGCGTTGAGCATGGCATAGGCACTGTCGCTGACTTCGTTCTTCATCCGCGCCGTGTGCAGCCTGACGGCCAGCAGTTTCTTGTTCGCGTCGATCATCTGCTCGCGCACCACGGCCTTGGTGCCCGCCTCCTCGAACACTTGTTGCAAATGCGCCTGGTATTGCCGGCCCAGGTCCAGCGTGCGGCAGAGCGCGGCAAACTGGTCCGGGGTGACGGCGAGCTTTTCGCGGTAGCGATAGCGGGCCCGGCGTGAATGGTCGTTCAGAATTTCGCCGTAGTACTCGGTGAACAACGCCCCTTCGGGGGCCAGCGCGCTGGTTTGCTCAAGGGCGATATCGGCAAAGTCTTCATTGCCTTCAAAGTTGAGCAATGCTGCCTGCAACAGCGAATGCTGTTGCGGCACCTGACGGTAACGCAGGTAATGCAACTGATGCTTGTGGACGTCCGGTACCTCACCGAACCGTTTGCGCCAGGCGTCTTCCAGCAGCGGCTGGGCAAACTCGGTGATGCCCTTGAGGCCGTCGAGAGTCTTGGCCAGCCGCTCGTGGGCGCGGCGACTGGCCAACTGGCTGTCGGCGAATGCCTGGCGCAACCCCTGGGGCGCGTTACTGAGCCAGGCAGGTGGTGCTTCCTCGGGGACGCGCCCGGGCAGCAGGCCCGGCTTCAAGCGTCGGATGTCCGCAGCCGCGCTGCGGGCAATCCAGCCGGGCAAGCTGTTCTTGATCAATGCGGTGTGTAGCCCCTGCTCTGTCGGGGCGGGTAAGGTTGGCATGCGCTCGTTCCTGATGACTCTGTTAAGGAGTCCCAGTACAGCGAACGGGCCAACCGCCAGGGCGGTAGATAGCTACAGCCGGTGTTTTGCGGGAACTTGGCTATCCTCATCCATGGGTTTGATCCCTACCGCGAGGCCTTTATGGACGATTCCAACAACAAGCCACCGACTTTCTGGCAGATGCTTCACAGCGTGATGGCAGCCGCCTTCGGGGTGCAGAGCGGGAAGAATCGCGCCCGCGACTTTACCCATGGCAAGCCCAGCCACTTTGTCATCCTGGGTATTGTGTTTACCGCCGTGTTTGCCCTGACCCTGTTTGGCATCGTCAAGCTGGTGCTGCACCTGGCCGGTGTTTGAAGCCGGTCAATGCATCAGCAGTTGCAGGCTGAACGGGTAGCGATAGGTGGCTGGCTTGCCCTGGGCTGACAGTGCTCGAAAGTCGACGCCGTAGTCCTCGCGTCCCTGCATCTCTAAAAGGCGCGAGGCTTGTGGCGGATCAATCAATCGAAAGAGCCCAAGCTTGCGCTCACGCCCACCGTACTGCGCCATGCCCAGGCCGCGGGCATCGTCATGCAGCACCACCATCGCCCAGCCGCCAAGGGTGAAATGCCCGGCCACCAGCACACTCAGGCGCCCCTCAAGGCGCGCCTGCAACGCTTCGGGCGAACTGTTGACCGCGCTGAACAACACGTCCGTGCCCGGCGCGCGCCCGCTGCCTTTGAGTGCATCCATTGCCCCCAGCGCCATTTCATCGTTGGCCGCCCACACCAGCGCGGTCTGCGGGTAGCGTTTGAATAACTGCGTGGCCTGGTCGAAAGCGCGCTGGCGACTCCACTCGCCATACACCAACTGGCGCAGGCGCACCTGCGGATGATCCGCCAGGGCGCGCTGCAAGCCTTGCTCGCGCAGTTGCGCGGCGGGAGTGGTCTTGGCCCCCGAGAACGCGATCAGGTCGAGGGTCTGGCCGGGGGCGACAGGCCCATGCAGGCGCAACAACTGGGTGAGCATCAAGTAGCCCGCCTGTTCGTCGTCGGCGACCATGCTGCCGATCCAGTCAGGGTATTTGCCGGCGTCCAGCAGTTGAGTCTGGTCCGCGGTCAGCGCGTTGTTGACGATCAGCAGCTTGACCCCGCTGCCCTGGGCCAGGCGCAAGATCTGCGGGGCAATGTACTGCTCGTTGACCAGCACCAGGTAGTCCGGGCGCTCGGCGCCTTGCAGGGCTTCACGGGCCTGCACCAGCGTGGTCTCGGGGTTGCGCTCGGAATAGCGCACACGCAAATCCAGGCCGAGGTCCCTGGCGGCGGCCTGCATGAATTGCGCGTAGCTGACCCAGAAGGTCTCGGTCGAATTGCCAGGGTTGAGAAACACCACCGACGTCGCCTGGGCGATGGCCCAGAACGGCATGCTCAGCACCAGCAAGCACTTGCAGAGAACCTTCAACATCGTTGCCTGAGCCCTTCGGAATGACGGCCCATGATAATGGCATCAGGCCGGTCAATCTCGGCTAATTGCCGATTGTCGACAACAAGGCTCGATAACGCCCTTTTATTGATGGCTGACCCAGAACACGGCAGTGGAAACCACCAGGATAATCAAGAACAGAATGGCCCACGCATCGACACTGCTGTCACTTTTGCGGGCTTTGGTCGGATTGCTCATAGCATCGCCTCTTGTCGGTTTTATAGGTGATTGCACAAAGACACGAGCACAGTAAAGTTCATGATTGCCCGCATGACAAATGTGGGTATCGCGATAACCGTTCTCATTAGGCCATTTGGTTATTTGCATATACTCAAACATCACTTTTGCGCATAAACGCAAACTGGTATCGTGCGCCGGCTCCGTTGGGAGTGCGCGGCCGTGCGCGCAGATTTGCCGAGAACAGGACCTATATGTACGTATACGACGAATACGATCAGCGCATCATCGAGGACCGCGTCAAGCAGTTCCGTGATCAGACCCGACGCTATCTGGCAGGTGAACTGAGCGAAGAAGAGTTCCGCCCTCTGCGCCTGCAAAATGGCCTTTATGTTCAGCGCTTTGCGCCGATGCTGCGGGTTGCCGTGCCTTATGGCCAACTGACTTCCCGTCAGACGCGCATGATGGCCAAGATTGCCCGCGACTTCGACAAGGGCTATGCCCACATCAGTACTCGCCAGAACGTTCAGTTCAACTGGCCGGCCCTGGAAGACGTGCCGGACATCCTGGCTGAATTGGCCACCGTGCAGATGCACGCCATTCAGACCAGCGGTAACTGCCTGCGCAACGTGACCACCGACCAGTTCGCCGGCGTTGCCGCTGACGAGCTGATCGACCCCCGCCCATGGTGTGAAATCGTCCGTCAATGGACCACCTTCCACCCGGAATTCGCCTACCTGCCGCGCAAGTTCAAGATCGCCATCAATGGCTCGACCTCGGACCGCGCCGCCATCGAAGTGCACGATATCGGCCTGGAGCCGGTGCACAACGCGGCGGGCGAGTTGGGCTTCCGTGTGCTCGTCGGCGGTGGCCTCGGTCGTACGCCGGTAGTGGGTGCCTTCATCAACGAATTCCTGCCGTGGCAGGACCTGTTGAGCTACCTCGACGCGATCCTGCGGGTCTACAACCGCTACGGCCGTCGTGACAACAAGTACAAGGCCCGGATCAAGATCCTGGTAAAAGCGCTGACCCCCGAGGTGTTCGCCCAGAAAGTCGACGCCGAGATGGAACACCTGCGCGGCGGCCAGACCACCCTGACCGACGCCGAAGTGCACCGCGTTGCCAAACACTTCGTCGACCCGGACTACAAGGCCCTGAGCAATCAGGACGCCGCGTTGGCCGAGCTCGATGCGCAGCACCCGGGTTTCGCCCGCTGGCGCACCCGCAACACCCTGGCCCACAAAAAGCCGGGCTATGTGGCCGTGACCCTGTCGCTGAAACCTACCGGTGTTGCACCGGGTGACATCACCGACAAGCAACTGGACGGCGTCGCCGACCTGGCCGAGCGCTACAGCTTCGGCCAACTGCGCACCTCCCACGAGCAGAACATCATCCTCGCCGATGTTGAACAGTCTCAACTGTTCACCCTGTGGGGCGAGCTGCGCGAGCAGGGTTTTGCCACGCCGAACATCGGCCTGCTGACCGACATCATCTGCTGCCCGGGCGGCGACTTCTGCTCCCTGGCCAACGCCAAGTCGATCCCGATTGCCGAATCGATCCAGCGCCGTTTCGACGACCTGGACTACCTGTTCGACATCGGCGAGCTGGACCTGAACATCTCCGGTTGCATGAACGCCTGTGGTCACCACCACGTCGGCCACATCGGCATCCTGGGCGTGGACAAGAAAGGCGAAGAATTCTACCAAGTGTCCCTGGGTGGCAGCGCCAGCCGCGATGCGAGCCTGGGCAAGATCCTCGGCCCGTCCTTCGCCCAGGAAGCCATGCCTGACGTGATCGGCAAGCTGATCGACGTGTACGTTGAACAGCGCACCGAAGATGAGCGTTTCATCGACACTTACCAGCGCATCGGCATTGACCTGTTCAAGGAGCGCGTCTATGCAGCGAATCATTAAGAACAACGAAGTCCTCGACGAAACCTGGCACCTGCTGCCCAAGGACGCGAGCTTCGATGGCATCTCCAACTGCGACGACCTGATCGTGCCACTGGCCCTGTGGCGCGAGCACGCTCACGCCCTCAAGGCCCGCGACGGCGGCCTGGGTGTATGGCTGGACGCCGATGAAGAAGCCGAAGAGATCGGTGATGACGTGGAGCACTTCCAGGTCATCGCCCTGAACTTTCCGGCCTTCACCGACGGTCGCAACTACTCCAACGCCCGCCTGCTGCGTGACCGTTATGGTTACAAGGGCGAGCTGCGGGCGATTGGCGATGTGCTGCGCGACCAGTTGTTCTACCTGCGCCGCTGCGGGTTCGATGCCTTCGCCTTGCGCGCGGACAAAGACCCGTATGAAGCGCTGGAAAGCCTCAAGGATTTCTCGGTGACGTACCAGGCCGCGACGGATGAACCGTTGCCGTTGTTCCGCCGCAGGTAACCGCTGGAAGTCGTTTAAAAATACCCCTCATTGAGGGGTATTTTTTTTGCCCGGCTTTTCTATCGATTCTCAAGCGTCAGAGTGACCAGCGCATCGTCGTTGAGGTCGGCGGCAAACTTGCCCATCAGCCGCACCAGGTCGTCGATGTCCTGCTGTTCCCAGGTGGCGAAAATGGCCATCCCCATTCGCGTACGTGCCTCATCCACCCGATCCGTCATTGCCTTGCCCTGCGGGGTGATCACCGACTCGCGAACCCGGCGGTCCTTGGCACTTTCCTGGCGGTCGACCAAACCGAGGCTTTCCAGCTTCGCCACCTGGCGGCTGACCGTGGTGTAGTCGCGTCCCACGCGGTCGGCCAGCTCCACAACGCCGATCGGCCCCAGCCGCTCCACCAGCACCAGCAGCGGAAACAGTGCCCGATCAAGGGCGATACCCGCCTCCCGGACCATCACTTCGTCGCGCTGCGGCCGGTTCATGGCACCGACAATTTCAATCAGCGCCCCGTGAAGCTCGCGAATCTGAAGACCTATAGGTGTATTTTGCACGTTTTCTGTTGACACGGAATCTTCCTTGCTCAAATATATGTGCATATTACATATAAAGGCAGTCCAGATGAAAGAGCAATGCGCAGTCGACGTTCTGATTTGTGGTGCCGGTGCGGCCGGTTTGACCCTGGCGATCGACCTGGCGCGACGAGGCATTTCCTTCCGGCTGATCGAAAAATCCCCCGCGCCGTTCCACGGCTCGCGGGGCAAGGGTATTCAACCCCGCACCCTGGAAATATTCGAAGACCTCGGCATTCTCGACCGGATCACCGCTGCGGGCGACGTCTACCCGCCCGAGCGGCGATACAACGAAGATGGCAGCCACATCGACGCCGAGGTTATCGAGCTCTCGGCGCCAACGTCAGCCGAACCTTATCAGCAGCCTATGATGCTGCCGCAGTTCCTCACCGAACAGGTGATGCGCGAGCGCCTTCTGGAATTGGGGCACCGCCCGGCGTTTGGCTGCGAGTTAGTCAGCTTCGAGCAGGACAGCCACGGCGTGACCGCATATTTGGTCGGCAACGAAGGCGAACAGACACTGCGTGTACGTTGGCTCATTGGCGCAGACGGCGGCCGCAGTGTGGTACGCCGCACGCTGGACATCGGATTTCCTGGGCAGACCCTCGGGGTCCGTGCCATCGTAGCCGATGTGCTTATGACCGGCCTGTCGCGTGACTACTGGCACCGGTTCAGCACTGAGTGCATGACAATGCAGGTCGCAATCTGCCCATTGGCGGGGACCGAGCTGTTTCAGATACAGGCGCCGATTCCGCTGGACACAGAAGTTGACCTCAGCGCTGAGGGGCTCATGAACCTGGTGGCAGAGCGCACGGGTCGGCAGGACATTCATATCGACTCTGTCTCCTGGGCGTCGGCCTACACGATGAATGCGCGACTGGCCGATCACTATCGCGTAGGACAGGTATTTCTTATCGGCGATGCCGCGCACATCCACCCACCCACCGGCGGCCAGGGCCTCAATACCAGCGTGCAAGATGCCTACAATCTGGGCTGGAAGCTGGCGGCGGTGACGGCCGATGCGCCCGAAGCGTTGCTCGACACCTATGAGGAAGAGCGACGGCCTGTGGCAGCCTCGATGCTCGGCCTGTCGACCAGGCTGCTGGACGGAATGAAAAAGGGCAACATGCGCCGCGGCCGCGAGGTGCACCAACTCGATATCGGGTATCCCCACTCCTCGCTCGCAGTGCAACCGGCAGAACGAGAAGGCCGCTTGCTCGCCGGTGACCGGGCGCCCGATGCAACCGTGCGGGACGCCAGCGGCCATTCGTCCCGGCTATTCAAGCTGTTCCAGGGCGCGCATTGGACATTGCTGGGCTATGAGGTGGAACGCGGGTCACTGAAGCCTGCCGCCTGGCTGCATATCCATCGCTTCGGGCCGGGCGGCGACCTGGTGGATGATCAGCGACAGTTCAATGACGCTTACAACCTCGACCATGGCGAATGGGTGCTGGTGCGCCCCGATGGCTACGTCGGCGCGATCTTCACAGACGTTGAGAAACTGCACGGCTACCTCGCCCAAGTTGGGCTCAGCGCCGAGGCGTTTTAATGTCGAGCTCAGGCAGTTGGCTGCAACGCCAACTGCACCGCGCCATCAACACTCAAGCCGCTGATCAATACCTGGGGAGCACACGCCTCAGGCAGCGTCTGCAACACCTCCTGCGCCTCATGCCGTACGCGGGCCAGCACCAGGCATTTGCCCTCCCCTCGCACCTGTACGAAAAACGCCTGCAACGCCTCGATGCTGGTGCCGTCCAGGTCGGGGGATTCTTCCAGGCTGAGCACTACCGTGTGCACCGGTAACGTAGCGTGCCGCGTCAGGCTCAACACCGCCCCCAACACTCGCTCGGCATTCGCGAAGAACAGCGCTTCACTGGGCCGCACGATCAGCACACCGGGGATCCGTTCGGCGCTCGGGTGATGCAGCAAGTCGACAAAATCATGCCCACCGTCAATGCGCCCCAACTCGCGCACGTCCGCCGACGACATCTGGCGCAACATCAACACCACGCTGATCCCGACCGCCACCAATAACCCATCCAGCACCCCCAGCACCAACACCGCCGCCACCGCACAAATCACCAGCAACCGGTCGCGCCGCCAGGAGAAATAGCGGCCCAGGGGCTGCAGGCTCAAGCCACGGCCCAAGGCGTAAATGACGATGGCGGCAAGCACCGGCTCCGGCGTCAATGCCACCAGCGGCAGCACCGTCAGCACG
>NZ_JACARK010000327.1:0-3385 GCF_013386655.1 Pseudomonas sp. K5002
GCTCATTGAGCGGGCTTTTTGCTGTCTGGGGTTTGCAAGAAACCGCCGGTCTAAAAAACGCCCCCGATCATGTGCAGTGATCGGGGGCGTTTTTGATTGGGTTTAGAAATCCCAGCGGGTGGTGACCATAAAGTTGCGCGGCTCACCATAAGCGGCGGAGTTATAGAAGCCGATGTTGGTGTAGTAGGACTTGTCGAAGATGTTGTTGACGTTCAGGGTCGCCGACACGTTCTTGGTGATCTGGTAACGGGTCATCAAGTCCACCAGCCAGTACGCCTCCTGGGAGAACTCTTCATAACCGCCATGGGGGGTGTTGTAGATGTCCTGCCAGCCCACGCTTTGCCAGCGCACGCCACCGCCGATGGTCAGCTTGTCCAGGTCGCCTTTGAGCTTATAAGTGGTGTACAGCTTGACCTGGTCTTCGGGCTCGAACGTGGAAATCT
The DNA here is from genome assembly GCF_013386655.1 of Pseudomonas sp. K5002. Classification (NCBI taxonomy): domain Bacteria; kingdom Pseudomonadati; phylum Pseudomonadota; class Gammaproteobacteria; order Pseudomonadales; family Pseudomonadaceae; genus Pseudomonas; species Pseudomonas sp. K5002. The sequence continues at coordinate 444 of NZ_JACARK010000327.1, forward strand.
TCTGGTCCTGGTCGTCACGCACCACCTTGTGGGTGTAGCCGGCCTGAATCTGCCAGCCCGGGCTCAACTCGCCGGACACTTCAAGCTCGTAGCCCTTGGTGACGGCCTTGGTGCCTTTGTAGGCATAGTTCTGCGGTGTAGGTTTCAGGTTGTTGTAGTCGTCGTCGGAAACGGCGCGGTTGTTTTCATGGACCTCGAAGTACGCTGCGCTGGCGTTCAGGCGTCCGTCGAAGAAATCAGCCTTCATGCCCAGCTCGTAGTTTTGGCCTTCGTCCGGCTCAAGCAACTGGTTTTGCCGGTCGCGGTTGTAGTTCTCCTGGGGCATGAAGATATCGGTGTAGCTGGCGTAGACCGAGTAGGTTTCATCCAGGTCATACACCACGCCGACATACGGTACGAAGCGTCCGGTCTCGCGGTAGGACGGGTTATTGCCGGTCAGGTGGTAATTGACCACGCGGCCACCGAGCAGCAGCTTCAGGTCATCGGCCAGGTTCAGGCGTGTGGTCATGTAGGCGCCGGTCTGGCGAATGGTGTCGTCGATGTATTGCTGCGGCGCGCCCCAGTAAGGTTGGGGGGCGTGGCCGTGCCAGTTATTGAAGTCGACGAGGTTGGGGGCGAGGTTCCAGTAGCCCTTGCCGTTCCAGTCCGAAATGCCGATGGAGCCCCCCACCACCAGTTCATGCTCACGGCCGCCCAGGCTGAAGGGGCCGCTTGCGTACAGGTCGGCGGAGTCGCTGACGGTTTCCCCGGTGTATTTTTGCGAAGTGACATGTGCGGTGCCGTCTGCACGGGGCTCGTCACCCTGAATCGAAGCCATCAGTGCATGGTAGCCGTTGATCTTGTGGTCCAGTTGCAGTTTGGTCACCCAGCCGTTGCCGAGGTCATGTTCAAGCATGGCGAAGGCGGTACGGGTGTATTGCTCCCAACTGCTCCAGTTGGCCGCGTTGTTGAACGAGCGCTTTACGCTATTGCGATCGCCATTGGCGTTGATCAGCGGAAAACTGCCGGACCAGCTCGAGGCGGTGGGCAGGCTGTCCTGATAGTCGCCGCCCACGGTCAGCATCGTGTCGGGGGACAGGTCGAATTCCATGATGCCGTAGTACACCGGGCTTTTGCGCGAGTAACGGTCCATGAACGAGCGCTTGTCCTGATACGCCGCGACGGCCCGGCCACGGACGTTGCCGCTTTCGGTCATCGGGCCGCTGACGTCCAGTTCGCTGCGGTAGTTGTCCCAGGAGCCCGCGCCGAGGCTGGCATGGCCCTGGAAGTCAGCCGTGGGTTTCTTGCGCACCAGGTTGATCGTGGCACCCAATGAGCCGGCACCCGTGAGCAGGCCGGTGGCGCCTTTAAGCACTTCGACCCGATCATAGATCGCCATGTCGCTCAGGGTATTGCCCGCCGAATAGGCGACGTTGCGCGCGGTGGAAGGAATGCCGTCGTACTGGAAGTTATTGATGGAGAAACCGCGGGCGTAGTAGTTGGTGCGGTCGGTGTCGAAGGCCGACACGGTGATGCCCGGGGTGTGGCGCATCACGTCGTCGACGTTGTTCAGGCCGAAATCATCCATGTGTTTGCGGGTGACGACGGTCACCGATTGCGGGGTTTCCTTGGGGGTCAGCACCAGCCGCGTCGCAGTCGCGATGCTGCCTGGAGTGTAGGAATCAGTCCCTTCAGTAACGTTGCCCAACTGGTTGGAGCTGACCTGGGTCGGGCCTAGTTCCATGGCGTCGGTGGCCGCAGGGTCAGCTTCGAGCGCGTACACCTGATCACCTTTGATCACGCGGTAGCCGCTGCCCTGTAACAGCCTGCCGAACCCTGCGTCCACGCTATAAGTGCCTTTCAGCCCCGGCCCATTCAGCCCCTGCAGGTTCTGGGACTGGAACACGATAGCCACGCCCGCTTGCTGGGCGAACTGGTTGAGTGTGGCGCCCAGCGGCCCGGCAGGTATGTCGTAGGCTTGGGCCGCGACGTTTACCGTATCGGCCTGGGCCAGATGGGTATTGAGCAGCGTCGTCGCGAGCAGTGTGAGGGTCAGCGGCGCGCTGCTCAGCAGGCGTCTGCGGGGTTTGGAAGGGAGCGGCATGACGATGGCAGTCCTTTAGTTATCGATATACCTTCCTTGACGGGTAGCTTTAAACAAAGCGGAAACAATTTGGATAATTATTTTTTGCTCTCGGTATCCGGGCTGACGATCATCAGCCACGGCGTAAAGGTTTTCAGCGTGATCGGCAGGGTTTGAGCCAGCATCTGCAAGGTGCGGTCGGTGTCATCCAGGGGAAGTACGGCCGAGACCTTGAGACTGGCCAGTGCGGCGCGATCAAACTGCAAGCGGCCCGAACGGTGACGGGCGATCTCATCCAGCACTTCCGGCAACGGTCGGTTATCCACCACCAGTTGATGGCGGCGCCAGGCCCCATTGATGCTCGCCGTATCGATGCTGCCCGAGAGCCGCACGGCATCTTTGCTGAGTCGCGCCTGTGAGCCGGCGTCCACTTCCAGCGTCTGCTGGCCATTCGCGCTTTGGGCGGCAACGCGGGATTCGAGCATGCTCAGCACCGTAACGTCATCCTCGCGCCTGACCACAAATCGCGTACCCAGGGCGCGCAGGGTGCCTTGGGCGGTCTGCACCACAAATGGCCGTTCGCCATCGTGGGCCACTTCCACCAGGATCTCGCCTTGCAGCAATTCGATGCGGCGCTGCCGGCTGTCGAAATGCAGATTCGCCGCACTGATGCCGTTCAGGGTCAGCGTCGAGCCGTCCGCCAGCCGCAGGGTTTTCCATTCGCCGGGGCCGTTGTGCACATCGGCCATCCATTGTTGTGGATAAGGACTGTAGAGCAGCGCCATGGCGGGAAGGCCCAGGCTGCAGGCCAGTACCAACGCGCGGACGTAGTTTTTGCGCGCCTTCCCATGCCGGGGAAAGGCCGCACTCAAGGCCGCCC
>NZ_JACARK010000328.1:0-2824 GCF_013386655.1 Pseudomonas sp. K5002
CATGATCGGCGTCAATGCCCCGGAAACCGGCAAGCAGGGGCGCACTGACGAGCCCTTCGCCGTGGCTGCTCGCGAGCGCCTGCAAAGTCTGGTGGACGCGAGCGGTGGGCGCGTTGGCGTGGTGCCCGGACGGGAGAGCAAGGATCGTTACGGCCGCACCCTGGCCCATCTCTACGGTGCCAATGGAGCAAATCTGGAAGCGCAGTTGCTCGCCGAAGGCCTTGGCTTCCAGGTGGCGGTCGCGCCGAATGTGGAACTGGTGACCTGCCAGCAAGCCGCCGAACGCAGCGCCCGCCAGGCCCGGTTGGGGCTATGGCGCCAGTCACCGGTGGTCGATGCGGCGAAGATCCAGCGCTCGGGCTTTGCCGTGGTCAACGGCCGGGTGAGCAAAATCGAACGCAATCGCGGCGGAGTCTGGATTGAGTTGCAGGGCTCACTGGTACTGCGCATTGCACCCAATCTGGTGGGCCGATTCGACAGTGCGCTGTTGAAAGGTTTGCAGGGCCAGTCCATCGAAGCCCGCGGCTGGGTGCTGGACCGCTCCCGACGTGGCGGCCTGGAAAAGGGCCAGGCACGCTGGCTGTTGCCACTGACCGATCCCGGCATGCTCGAGCAGGCGCCGTAAGAAAAAATTGTAGACATTTTTCAGGTCGATTGTGAACAGTTGAGCCCTTGTATCCCGTGGCTCTTGGCCAAAAGTCGTAGGGCAGGGCCCTTGACACCTGTGACTGCCCAGTCTTGTGGGGACTTTGCGACACGCGTATCCTCGGCGGTCCGTCGACCAACAGTAAAAGCGGAATGCCGATATGTCTGATTTGAAAACTGCCGCTCTCGAATATCATGCCCATCCTCGTCCAGGAAAGCTGAGTGTAGAGCTCACCAAAGCCACTGCCACCGCCCGCGACCTGTCGCTGGCCTACAGCCCTGGCGTTGCCGAGCCCGTACGTGAAATCGCCCGCGATCCTGAACTGGCCTACAAGTACACCGGCAAAGGCAACCTGGTTGCAGTGATCTCTGATGGCACCGCGATCCTCGGCCTGGGTAACCTCGGGCCATTGGCTTCCAAGCCAGTCATGGAAGGTAAAGGCGTGCTGTTCAAGCGCTTCGCCGGCATTGACGTATTCGATATCGAAGTCGATTCCGAGAGCCCGCAGGCTTTCATCGACACCGTAAAGCGCATCTCCATCACCTTCGGTGGCATCAACCTGGAAGACATCAAGGCACCTGAGTGCTTCGAGATCGAAAAGGCCCTGATCGAACAGTGCGACATCCCGGTATTCCACGATGACCAGCACGGCACCGCGATCGTTACCGCGGCCGGCATGATCAACGCCCTGGAAATCGCCGGCAAAACCCTTGGCGAAGCCAAGATCGTTTGCCTGGGCGCCGGCGCCGCGGCCATCTCCTGCATGAAGTTGCTGGTGAGCATGGGCGCCAAGCTGGAAAACATCTACATGGTCGACAGCAAGGGCGTTGTGCAGTCCGAGCGTACCGACCTGAACCAGTACAAGGCGATGTTCGCGCATCCGTCCTCCAAGCGTACCCTGGCTGATGCCCTGGACGGTGCAGACGTGTTCGTTGGCCTGTCCGGCCCGAACCTGCTGAGCGCCGAAGGCCTCAAGTCCATGGCGGCCAACCCGATCGTGTTCGCGTGCTCCAACCCGGATCCGGAAATCTCCCCGGAACTGGCCCACGCCACCCGTAGCGACGTGATCATGGCCACCGGCCGTTCGGACTACCCGAACCAGGTCAACAACGTACTGGGCTTCCCGTTCATCTTCCGTGGTGCCCTGGACGTTCGCGCCAAGCGCATCAACGAAGAGATGAAAGTCGCGGCCGCCAACGCCCTGCGCGAACTGGCCAAGCTGCCGGTTCCTCAGGAAGTGTGCGACGCCTACGGCGGCATCAAGCTGGAATTCGGTCGTGAGTACATCATCCCGAAACCAATGGACAAGCGCCTGATCACCCTGATCTCCGATGCCGTGGCCAAAGCCGCAATCGAGACGGGTGTGGCCACCCTGCCGTATCCGAAGAACTACCCGCTGCAAAGCGTGGATGATGTGTTCAACGGCTAAGCCGTTGTAGCGCACCACCAAAAAGCCCCGGCTCTTGCGAGTCGGGGCTTTTTTTGTGGCTGGCAATTGGCTCGAGCCTGGCGGTGATCCAACTGTGGGAGCGGGCTTGCTCGCGAAGACGGTGTGTCAGTCGGCCCATCTGAGCCTGATACTCCGCTTTCGCGAGCAAGCCCGCTCCCACATTGGAACTGCGTGTTAGAACAAGTCGATCGGCGCCGCCTCGTCCGCCGGCAGCGGGCTGCCCGGTGCAACACCATTGCCCAGCTCGTTGACCGACGGCGGCGTGTCCTCGCTCTTGAACAGCTCGAAGTACGCATTCGGCGTGCTCGGCGCTGCTGCACGGCCGCTGACCGGGTCGATCCGCAGGCTCAGGATGCCTTCCGGTTCCGGCTGGGTATGCAGCGGCATATCCTTCAGCGCGGCGCCCATGTAGCTCATCCAGATCGGCAGCGCGACGGTGCCGCCGAACTCCCGGCGACCGAGGCTTTCCGGCTGGTCGTAACCGGTCCATACGGTGGTCACGTAGTCGGCGTTGTAGCCGGAGAACCAGGCATCCTTGGAATCGTTGGTGGTACCGGTCTTGCCGGCGATATCGGCACGGCCCAGGGCCAGGGCGCGACGCCCCGTACCTTTCTTGATCACGTCTTCCAGGATGCTGTTGAGGATGTAGGTGGTACGGCCATCCACAACGCGTTCGGCTACCGCCGGCGCTTGAGGTGCGGCGGGGGCGCCGGCTGCCGGGGCTTCGC
>NZ_JACARK010000329.1:0-2122 GCF_013386655.1 Pseudomonas sp. K5002
TCGGTCAGTTCGCGGTAGTCGAACACGTCACCGTTGCTGGCCGGGTATTGCAGCAGGGCGCCGAAGAAGGCGCTGACGTCGGTCAGTTCACGCTCGTCGCCCACCACCACGTCGATGCCCAGCGGCTCGGCACGGGTGCGCAATACGTCGAGGGTTTGCGGGTGGCTGTGCACGGAGGCGAAGAACGCGTTGCTGCCTTTGTTCTTGCTCAGGCGTTTGCAGAAGGTCATGGCTTCGGCAGCGGCGGTGGCTTCGTCCAACAGCGAGGCGTTGGCGATCGGCAGGCCGGTGAGGTCGCTGATCAGCGTCTGGAAGTTCAGCAGCGACTCCAGGCGGCCCTGGGAAATCTCCGGCTGATACGGCGTGTAGGCGGTGTACCAGGCCGGGTTTTCCAGGAGGTTGCGCAGGATCGGCGACGGTGTGTGGCAGTTGTAGTAGCCCTGGCCGATGTAGGTCTTGAACAGCTCGTTCTTGGCGGCAATCGCCTTGATCGAAGCCAGTGCGTCGGCTTCGCTCAGGCCGTCGCTCAGGCCCAGCACAGCGGTGCCCTTGATGCTTTCCGGGATCACGCTGGCGCTCAAGGCTTCCAGGGAATCAAAGCCCAGGGTGGCGAGCATGTGTTGCTCGTCGTCCTGGCGCGGGCCGATGTGGCGGGCGATGAATTCGTTGGCGGTGGTCAGATTAGTCATGGCGCGCTCCTCAGGCTTCAGCGTTGGCTTTGATCAGGCGGTCATACGCATCCTGATCCAACAGCTTAGCTACTGCGTCGGCATCAGCCGGTTTAAAGCGGAAGAACCAGCCTTCGCCCATCGGGTCTTCGTTGACCAGCTCGGGGCTGCCGTCCAGCTTGTCGTTTACTTCGAGGACTTCGCCGTCCAATGGCATGTATACGCCGCTGGCGGCCTTGACCGATTCAACGGTGGAGGCTTCTGCCCCTTTGTCGTAGGACTGCAGCTCAGGCAGTTGCACGAAAACCACATCACCCAGCGCGTTCTGCGCAAAAGCGGTAATGCCCACGGTCACGCTGCCGTCGGCTTCGGCGCGCAGCCATTCGTGATCTTCAGTAAAGCGCAACTCGCTCATGGAAACTCCTCAGGGCCAGATTCGTCTGGTGGACGGGATTGGAATAATGGGGAGTTGCTTAGCAAAATTGCGGCCAATGTTTTTTTATCTTTATAAAACAATTGGTTACTGATTATGGCAGGTGATGTTCGGAAGCTGACTGTAGCGATATCGCTACAGCTGGACGGGTGAAAAAAAGCCTATGAGGATCAAAGCCTTGCATGGCGATGCCTGGGACGGTGTGTATTGATATCGTTCCACTGTAGCGCTTTCAGTACAGACGGAGGTCGCTTTTGAGGGCGCCGTAGATCAAATGTGGGAGCGGGCTTGCTCGCGAATGCGGTATGTCAGTGCCGAATGTATTGACTGACCCAACGCATTCGCGAGCAAGCCCGCTCCCACATGTTGACCGCGTTCAGTCAGGGCTTGTTTGGAATACCGTACTTGCGCAGGCGATGGGCAATGGCGGTGTGGGAGGTTTGCAGGCGGCTGGCCAGCTGGCGAGTGGACGGGTAACTGGTATACAGCTTCTCCAGCAACCCGCGCTCGAAGTCTTCCACCGCCTGCTCCAGGCTGTCGACTTCACCATCGTTCTGCCGCGCCACAGAGGTGCCGGCGATGTCCAGGTCGCCGATGTCCACCAGGCTGCTTTCGCAAATGGCCGCGGCGCGGAAGATCACGTTCTGCAACTGGCGCACGTTGCCCGGCCAGCGGTTGCCCAGCAGCGCCGGGTAGGTGCCCGGCGCCAGGCGGCAGACCGGGCGCTGGATCTGTGCGCAGGCCTGCTGCATGAAGTAGCGGGCCAGCAGCAGGATGTCCTGGCCGCGCTCGCGCAGGGGCGGCACTTCGACGTTGAGCACATTGAGGCGGTAGAACAGGTCTTCGCGGAAGGTGCCTTCGCTGACCATCTTTTCCAGGTCGCGGTGGGTGGCGCTGAGGATCCGCACATTGACCTTCACCTCACGGTCGCCGCCCACCCGGCGGAAGCTGCCGTCGTTGAGAAACCGCAGCAGCTTGGCCTGCAAGTACGGCGACATCTCGCCGATCTCGTCGAGGAACA
>NZ_JACARK010000033.1:0-3583 GCF_013386655.1 Pseudomonas sp. K5002
GTCGCCGCGTGGGCAGCAAGGTCGCGCTGCAAGGCAACATGGACCCGACCGTGCTGTACGCCAAGCCGGAAGCGATCCGCGCTGAAGTCGGCCGCATCCTTGCCAGCTACGGCAAAGGCAGTGGTCACGTGTTCAACCTTGGCCACGGCATTACTCCGGAAGTTGATCCGGAGCACGCAGGCGCGTTCCTGCGGGCGGTGCACGAGTTGTCGGCGCAGTATCACGAGTGATCGCGCGGCAATGAAAAAGCCCGGCAGATGCCGGGCTTTTTTGTAAGCGCTGGTTAAGCCTTGGCTTCCTGCAACGGCGGCAACTTCGCCAGCTTCAACGCCACCAGCAACGCGACGATCAACAGCGCGACGATAAACCCGCCAATCCCGTTCCACCCGGCGTAGTGCCAGAAAAAACCGCCCGCCGTCCCCGCAATACTCGACCCCACGTAGTAACTGAACAGGTACAGCGACGACGCCTGCCCCTTGGCTTTCAGCGCGCGGCGGCCGATCCAGCTGCTGGCCACCGAGTGGGCGCCGAAGAAGCCGAAGGTGAAGATCAGCATGCCGGGCACTACCAGCCACAGCGGGGTAAACAGCGTCAGGGCGATACCGCCGAGCATCAGCACGATGGTGCCCCACAGCACGCGGCGACGGCCCAGGCGGTCGGCCAGGGAGCCAATTTTCGCCGAGCTGTAGATACCCGAGAGGTAGACCAGCGACAGCAGGCCTACCACGGCCTGGCTCAAATCGTACGGGTCCGCCAGCAAGCGGTAGCCGATGTAGTTGAACATCGTCACAAAGGCGCCCATCAGCACGAAGGCTTCGAGGAACAGCCACGGCAGGCCGGCGTCCTTGAAGTGCAGGGTGAAGCCGTCCACCAGGCTGCGCGGGTGCAGGGTGCTGGCGCGGAAGTTGCGCGACTCGGGGAGGATCTTCCAGAACACCGTGGCTGCGATCAGCGCCAGGGCGCCAATGATTAGCATCGCCGTGTGCCAACTGACGAAGTCGATCAGCACACCGATGATCAAGCGGCCGCTCATGCCGCCAATGGCGTTACCACCGATGTACAAACCCATGGCCAGGCCGATGTGTTGCGGGTGGATCTCTTCACTCAGGTAGGTCATGGCCACCGCTGCCAGGCCGCTGAGGGACAGGCCCACCAGTGCGCGCATCAGCAGGATGCCTTCCCAGCTCGGCATCAAGCCGCTGGCGATGGTGCACAGTGCGGCGCAGAACAGCGCGGCAACCATCACCGGCTTGCGCCCCAGGGTGTCGGAAATCGGCCCGGTGATCAGCAGGCCAATGGCGAGCATGCCGGTGGCCACCGAGAGAATCAGGCTGCTTTGCGCGGCATTGATGGAAAATTCGTGGGACAGCGCCGGCATCATCGGTTGTACGCAGTAGAGCAGGGCGAAAGTGGCGAAACCGCCGGAGAACAGCGCCAGCACCGTGCGCATGAACATCGGGGTGCCTTTTTCGATGTACTGCTCGTTGAGCTGTGCCACCACTTCATCGAGGGCGGTGGGCGGTACTTCTTGAGCAAGCGGAGCGACAGCAGATTTCACGCGGGACCTCGGGGAGGAAAGGCTGCCAGGGCTGGCAATGCAAAAAAGAATATAGCTCCCTATTGATTCTTTCCAATATATTGTTCGACCTGTTTAAGAGCTTTTACGACCTAATGAGGTTTTCATGGAACTGCGCCACCTGCGTTACTTCATCGCCGTGGCTGAAGAGCTGCATTTTGGCCGCGCCGCGCAGGTGCTGGGGATCTCCCAGCCGCCCCTGAGCCAGCAGATCCAGGCGCTGGAGCAGGAGATAGGTGCGCGGTTGTTTGAGCGTACCAATCGTCGGGTCGAGCTGAGCGAGGCCGGCAGGTTGTTCCTGCAAGAGGCGCGGTTGGTGCTGGCGCAGGTGGATAAAGCGGCGGACGTGGCGCGTCGGGCGCAGCTGGGGGAACTGGGGGAGTTGAAGATTGGCTTCACCTCTTCTGCGCCGTTCAACTCCAGCATCCCACAGGCGATCTTCGCGTTTCGCCAGGCATTCCCGGCGGTGCATTTGAATCTGCAGGAGATGAGCAGCACGGAAGTGGCCGAGTCGCTGGTGGATGAGTCGATTCAGGTGGGGTTGATGCGACCGTTGCCGTTGCCCGATTCCTTGAGCGTCGTGGAACTGATGCGCGAGCCCTTGGTGGCCGTGCTGAACGCCGGGCATCCGCTGGTGGAGGGCAGTGAGCGTGGTTTGCACCTGGCGCAATTGGCCGAAGAGCCGTTTGTGTTTTTCCCGCGGACTTACGGCAGCGGCCTGTATGCCCAATTGATGAGCCTGGCGCGTGATGCCGGCTTCAGCCCGCATTTCGCCCAGGAGGCCGGGGAGGCAATGACCATCATTGGCCTGGTGGCGGCGGGGTTGGGTGTCTCGGTGTTGCCGGCGTCGTATCAGCGGATCCGCATTGATGGTGTGGTGTATCGCACGTTACTGGATCAGGAGGCGGTGACGGCGGTGTGGCTGGTGCAGCGCAAGGGTCAGCAGACGCCGATGGCCAAGGCGTTTGTCGAGTTGCTGACCCGTAAGGCATTGGTATGACCGACGCATAACCTGTGGCGAGGGAGCTTGCTCCCGCTGGGCTGCGCAGCAGCCCCGAAACCCGACGACTGAGTTTTACCAGGCAACCTTCAATCGCAGGTTTCAGGGGCGCTTCGCGCCCCAACGGGAGCAAGCTCCCTAGCCACAGGGAAGCGGGTGTTTCAGTTCTGCTTCGACGTCCCGGTCTGCTGGAGCAACTGCGCCGTGTCACTCACACCATTGGTGCGCAACGCCGCCAGGATGTCACGGTCCAGCATGCTCACCCAGCGGTTGTAGTTGCGGTGGATCTTGCCGTCCTTGTAGCCCAGGTCGCGGCTGTCGCGGTAGGTGATGGCGTAGCTGGTGGCGGTGTAGCGAATGTCGATTTCAGCGTGGAACTGGTTGCGCACGTTGATCTCGGCCTGCACCAGTTGCGGGCTCAGGCGCTGCACCACCCATTGGCGTTTGTTCAAGGCCGCGATAATGGTCTGCTTCATTTTTTCTTCGTTGACCTGCGGGTTCGCCGGCAAGTCATGCTGGGTGTTGAGCACCGGTTTGTTGGTGCAGCCAGCGGTGGTGAGCAGGGCCAAAGCGACCAGTGTTGCGCGTAGCAGGGAAGACATTCCATTTCTCCAGTCAGTAAAAAAACTTAGACCCAGCGGCGGAAAATCAGCGAAGTGTTGACGCCGCCAAAGGCAAAATTGTTGTTCATCACGTAGTCGCTGTGCAGCTCGCGGAACTCACCTTGCAGGTAGTCCAGCTCGCCGCAGCGCGGGTCGACTTCGTCGAGGTTGAAGGTGTGCACGTATTGGTTGCGGTTCATCATTTCGATGCTGAACCACGACTCCAGCGCGCCGCATGCACCCAGGGTGTGGCCGAGGAAACTCTTCTGCGAGCTGATGGGCATGCGGCTGCCGAACAGGCTGCTGGTGGCCAGGGTTTCGGCGATGTCGCCCTGGTCGGTGGCGGTGCCATGGCCGTTCACATAGCCGATCGCGTCGGGCGCAAGCCCCGCATCTTCCAATGCC
>NZ_JACARK010000330.1:0-2135 GCF_013386655.1 Pseudomonas sp. K5002
GTCGCGCGGGGTGTAGTTGGCGTTGCGCAGCAGGTCGAGGTATTGGCCGGGCGTCCACCCGCCCAGGCGGAACGGGCCGGTGCCGATGGGGGCTTTCCACTGGCCGTCGACCACCGAGTCGGGGTGCAGGATGCCGCTGCCACCGCACTCCGGCAGCGCGGTGCTGGTGAGGAACAGGCCGTTGGGCTTGTCCAGGGTAAACACCACGGTGAGTGGGTCCGGGGCGCTCATGTCGACGATTTTCGCGCCGCCATGGCCGTCGAATTCAGGGGCGCAGCGCCATTGGGTTTTCGGGTCGAGGTAGTGTTTCCAGGTCCACAGCACATCGGCGGAGGTCAGTGGCGCACCGTTCTGGAACTTGACCCCGTTGCGCAGGTGGAAGGTGTAGCGCAGGCCGTCGTCGGACACCTGCACGTCCTTGGCCAGCAGCGGGCCGACGGTGGCATCTTCACGGAAGGCCACCAGTCCCTCGGTAATGTGCAAGATGACGGCGTCGGAATTGGTGTCACGGTTGACGCCTGGCTCGGTGCTGCGAATGTCGGCGTTCAACGCGACTTTCAATAGATTCTCGGCGTGGGCAGTGCCCACCAGCGCGGCGGACAAGGCGCCAGCCAGGAATAAAGTCTTGTTCATGATAAATGCACCTTGAATGATCCTTACGCTTGGGTTCGGACGCTGGCAGGACCCAAAAAGAGGCACGGCCGAACACCTGAATAGTTGTTGTTGTTTTAGTCGCTGATTACGGTTTGCGAATGTTCCTGGACCGATCTTATTCGCCACCCAATCAACTTGAGAAGAACGCTCCGAGTGATCGGGCTCGGTTTATCCGATCATCAACCGTCCGTGGGTTGCCCTGGCGTTACCGTACCGAGAAATCAGGGCCTTGAGCTGGAAAAGATGGGGTTTTCCTGATCAAAAATAATGATCGCGATCATCCAGACCGATCTGTGCTCACCTATAGTCATCAGATAAGCTGGCTGGCATTCAATGGTTTAAATGCAGCACTGAGCGAGCCCACCGTCATGACCCTCACCCATCTTCGCGCGTTCTGCTCCGTGGTTGAAAAAGGCAGCTTCCGCTCGGCCGCACGTCAGTTGGATGTGGCCCAAAGCACATTGACCCAGTCAATCCAGACCCTCGAAAAGGAACTCGGGGTGGTGCTGCTGCAACGCTCCAACCAAGGCATCAACCTGACCCCGGCCGGCGAGGTGTTCCTGGCCCGTGCCCGTTCCATCACTCTCGACTGCGAACGTGCCCTGCTCGACCTGCAACCCTGGAAAGGCGAGCCCGAAGGCCATATCGCCCTGGGCGTCACCTCCGAACCCTTGGCCGAATTGCTGCTGCCGGTACTGAGCAACTTCACCCAGCGCTTCCCGCGCATGCAGGTGCACGTGGCCAGCGGCACCACCAAGGGCCTGGTGGAAAAAGTCCGCGATGGCCGCCTGGATTTCGTCTTGTGCCCGCTGGCGCCCAACGTGGCCGATATCGACCTGGCCATCGACCGCCTCTACAGCTCAAACGCCGGCATCATTGCGCGCAAGGGCCACCCGCAGGCCCACGCAAAATCCGTGCAAGCCCTCACCGACTGCCAGTGGATCAGCGTACGCCCGGCCGGCGTAGTGGGCGGCGCGGAGAACCGCTTGATCGAGCTGTTCCGTACCCAGGGCCTGGCGCCACCAAAGATTGCGATCACCACTGATTCGTTGCTGGAAACCCTGCACATCGTATCGGAAACCGATTACCTGACCATCGAACCGCGCATGCTGCCGGGGATGAAGCTGTTCTCCAGCGCCCTGACCACCATCGCCATCGAAGAACCGCTGGCGACCCGCGATGTATGCCTGATCAGCCGCCGTTCGTCGCCGCTCACCAGCGTCAGCCAGGAACTGACCAGCATGCTGATTTCCTATTCGCGGCTGGTGCACCGCAGCCGTTGATTTCCCTCCCCCTACGAGCCTGTTTATGCCCATGTCCTACGATGGTTTGTCCCGCGCCAGCGCCAGCAGCGTCGGCGTTGATCCCGAGCACCTGATTGCCTTTCTCGATGAAGTGAAAGCGGCCGGCCTCGACCTGCAAGGCCTGATGCTGCACCGCCACGGCCACGTGGTCGCCGAAGGCTGGAGCTGGCCGGTGGA
>NZ_JACARK010000331.1:0-7560 GCF_013386655.1 Pseudomonas sp. K5002
GAGCCGGACGAACACGGCATCTGGCGCGTCCCCGACGCACGCCTGGCGCGGCGCCATCGCATGAGCGTGGGTACGATCGTCAGCGACGCCAGCATCCAGCTGAAATTCTGGAGCAAAGGCGGCGGTGGCAAGACCCTGGGCAGTGTCGAGGAAGGCTTTATTGCACGACTGAAGCCAGGGGATGGTTTCCTGTTCGCCGGCCGCTTGCTGGAGTTGGTACGGGTGGAAAACATGACTGCTTATGTGAAGCGCAGCACCGCGAAAAAGGCTGCCGTGCCACGCTGGAACGGCGGGCGCATGCCTCTTTCCAACGAGCTGGCCCAGGCGGTGGTCGAGCGCTTTGATGCGGCTGCCCACGGTCACTATCTCGGCCCGGAGATGCAAGCGGTGCAACCCTTGCTGGAAACCCAGCTGCGCTGGTCCGGACTGCCGACCCGCGATCACTTGCTGGCCGAGGCCCTCAAGTCCCGGGAGGGCTGGCATCTGTTCCTGTATCCGTTTGCCGGGCGCCAGGTGCATCTGGGGCTGGCGAGCCTGCTGGCCTGGCGCGTCAGCCGGCAGCAGGCGGTGACGTTCTCGATTGCGGTCAATGACTATGGGCTGGAACTGCTGAGTGCCACCGAAGTGGATTGGCCTGAGTTATTGGGCGGCGAACTGCTGAGCGCGGATCATCTGCTGGATGACGTGGTAGCCAGCCTGAATGCCGGTGAACTGGCCCTGCGACGTTTTCGCGAGATCGCGCGGATCGCCGGGCTGGTGTTCGCAGGCTATCCGGGCGCGCCGAAAAGTACGCGTCAGGTCCAGGCTTCCAGCGGTTTGTTCTTTGAGGTATTCAAGCAATATGACCCGCAGAACCTGCTGCTGACCCAGGCCGGGGAAGAAGTCCTGCGGGATGAGCTGGATATTCGTCGCCTGGAAGAGACCTTGCGCCACCTGTCTGGGTTGAAACTGGACCTGCATCGCATCAAACGGCCTACGCCGTTGGCCTTTCCGCTGCTGGTGGAACGTTTTCGGGAAAGCCTGAGCTCGGAAAAACTCTCGGAGCGGATTGCGCGGATGGTCAAGGATCTGGAAAAAGTCGCCGATAACGGGAAGCCCTGATGCCCGCTCATTACCCGATACATCTGGCGGAAGAAGCGCTGTGGTTGCTGGCGGACAAGGCGGTGTACTGGCCTGGGAGAAAGTGCCTGCTGATCGCCGACGCGCATTTTGGCAAGGCGTCGGCCTATCGCAGCCTGGGCCAGCCAGTGCCACAGGGCACGACGACGGCCAACCTGCAGTGCCTGGACCGGTTGTTGGCGGCTTTCCCCGGCGCGCAGGTGATCTTTCTCGGCGACTTTCTCCACGGCCCCGGCTCTCACGCCAGCGGCACCCTGAACGCCCTGAGAACCTGGCGTGAGCGTCATGCAGGCGTGGCGCTCACGCTGATTCGCGGCAACCACGACAAACGCGCCGGCGACCCGCCTGGCGATCTGAACATTGAGGTGGTGACCGAACCCTTGCTGATGGGCCCGTTTGCCTTGCAGCACGAGCCCGACGCCCATGCCAGCCACCATGTGCTGGCCGGGCACGTGCATCCGGTGTATCGCCTGCGGGGCAAGGGCCGGCAAAGCTTGCGCCTGCCGTGCTTCCTGATCGGCAACCAAGTCAGCCTACTACCGGCGTTCGGCGCTTTTACCGGGGGTTATTCAGTGACGCAGGAAGAAGGCAGCCGGATCTTCGTGATCGGAGACCAGGAAGTATGGCCAGTGCGTTGAGCAACTGACCATTGGCGACACGTGCAGGAAATCAGGCCACAGGGGCGGGAGGCGGTTCGTCAGGGAGAGTGGGTTCGCCAGGCTCTTCAGGCTGGTTGGGCCAGGGATCATCGGGACCTGGCTGGCCGGGAATGCCGCCTGCGGCGGGATCGGCCATCAAGGACCAGGCCATCACACCAATCTGGTTGGGTTCAAGCCGGGCGAGTTCGGCGCTGATTCGCGGATCGAGCTTCATAGGGGACTCCTCAAGCGTGGCCCGGCGCGTTGTGCACGCGTCGGGGCAGTACACCCAATAGAGTGCATGCCCGCTGACAAATTCCCTAAGCCTGTAAGACGATTCGATCAAGTGCGTGGGAGAGTGACGCCGCGCTGGCCCTGATACTTGCCGCCACGGTCCTTATAGGACACTTCGCACTCTTCGTCGGATTCGAAGAACAGCATCTGCGCCACGCCTTCGTTGGCGTAGATTTTTGCCGGCAAGGTGGTGGTGTTGGAGAACTCCAGGGTGACGTGCCCTTCCCATTCCGGCTCCAGCGGCGTCACGTTGACGATGATGCCGCAGCGCGCGTAGGTGCTTTTGCCCAGGCAGATAGTCAGGACATTACGCGGGATACGGAAGAATTCGACGGTGCGCGCCAGGGCAAAGGAGTTTGGCGGGATGATGCAGACGTCGCTCTTGACGTCGACGAAGCTTTTTTCGTCGAAGTTTTTCGGATCGACGGTTGCCGAGTTGATGTTGGTGAACACCTTGAACTCATCGGCGCAGCGTACGTCGTAGCCGTAGCTGGAAACCCCGAACGAGATCAGCCGCTCAGCGCCTTCGCCACGCATCTGGCGCTCCACGAAGGGCTCGATCATGCCGTGCTCTTGCGCCATGCGGCGAATCCACTTGTCCGATTTGATGCTCATGGCGGGTGTCCTGAATAGCGAGGTGAAAAAATTCTGTTGGGCATCTTACCGGGGCTGGCCCCGTGGTTCAAAGGGGCGGCTGTTTTTCTTGGCGCCGCGCAGCCCCTGCTGGGCGGGGCGCACCTTCAATTGTGGGGTGTTGGTGCGGTATCAGGGTGCCGCCAGTCACGAAAATAGAGAAACCTTCGGAAATACCATTGGCACGTTCCGGAAAAAGGGTTAAGGTGGCGCCACTGTGCTGCTTGTGTCACTGAGAATCTCTACACGATATGTTGAATTTCGATCCAACCATCTCCAAGAATTTTTCCTGCTCTTTGCACTCAGTCTCGGCCAGGGCTTTTCCTGAGTCGCAGTTAACTTTGTCCAAGGAGATACACCATGTCTAATCGCCAAACTGGTACCGTTAAGTGGTTCAACGATGAAAAAGGCTTCGGCTTCATCACTCCACAATCCGGTGACGACCTGTTCGTTCACTTCAAAGCTATCCAATCCGACGGCTTCAAAAGCCTGAAAGAAGGCCAACAGGTTTCTTTCATCGCTACCCGCGGTCAGAAAGGCATGCAAGCTGAAGAAGTTCAAGTTATCTAACTTGTACTGATTTAGTCGAAAAGCCCCGCCCTCAAAAGCGGGGCTTTTTTGTGCCCGCTCGTTCCTACGCTCTGCGTGGGAATGCCTCTTGTGACGCTCTGCATCACGCTTTGGGACGCGGAGCGTCCTGGGCTGCATTCCCACGCAGAGCGTGGGAACGAGCAAAGAGGGGCTTTTTTTGTGCTCGGGATTTGCCAATCACACGATGTAATTCCATGCACAAAAAAATGTGGGAGCCCACCTATGTGGGAGCCGGGCTTGCCCGCGATAGCATCACCTCGATCTATCAGTTGCACCGAGGTGATGCTATCGCAGGCAAGCCAGCTCCCACACAAGCCCGCTCCCACATTTCATCCTGCGTCGCTTATTGAAACAACGACTCACTCGACAAGCCATTCTTCTCGAGGATCTCGCGCAAGCGCTTGAGGCCCTCGACCTGGATCTGCCGCACCCGCTCACGGGTCAAGCCAATCTCCAGGCCAACATCTTCCAGGGTGCTGCTTTCGTGGCCGCGCAGCCCGAAGCGGCGAATCACCACCTCACGCTGTTTGTCCGTCAGCTCCGAAAGCCACTGGTCGATGCTTTGCGACAGATCGTCGTCCTGCAGCAACTCACATGGGTCCGTAGGACGATCATCGGTCAGGGTGTCCAGCAGGGTTTTATCCGAATCCGGACCCAGCGAGACATCGACAGAAGACACCCGCTCATTGAGACCGAGCATGCGCTTGACCTCTCCCACCGGTTTTTCCAGCAGGTTGGCGATTTCTTCAGGCGAAGGTTCATGATCGAGTTTCTGTGTCAGCTCACGCGCCGCCCGCAGGTAGACGTTGAGCTCCTTGACCACATGGATCGGCAACCGGATCGTACGGGTCTGATTCATGATCGCCCGTTCGATGGTCTGACGAATCCACCAGGTGGCGTAGGTCGAAAAGCGGAAGCCCCGCTCAGGGTCGAACTTTTCCACCGCCCGGATCAGGCCGAGATTGCCCTCTTCGATCAAGTCCAACAGGGACAGCCCACGATTGACGTAGCGCCGGGCGATTTTCACCACCAGTCGCAGGTTGCTTTCAATCATGCGCTTGCGCCCAGCCGGATCGCCCTTTTGCGACAAGCGCGCAAAATGGACTTCTTCTTCGGGAGTGAGCAGAGGGGAAAAGCCGATTTCATTGAGGTACAACTGAGTCGCGTCGAGCGCCCGTGTGTAATCAATGTACTTGTGTTGCTTTAACGCGGTGGAGTTCTTGGATTTGGTGCGAACTGAAGGTACAGCAGGTCCCTCATTCGACATCGATTCCGTATCGATGACAGTCTCCATAAGGAGAACCTCATCGTCGATGTCAAACTCCGGCGCTTCTTTACTGAGAGCCATTGTTATAGTCCTTTGGTGAGTTCGACCTCAAGCTCAAGCGACGCCTTTATCCTTGGCAACGCTGGAGCCTGTTCCTACTACGTAAGGAACAGGCTGTGCAACACATCAACGACGGGGAAGGAATTGCAGCGGATCAACAGGCTTCCCTTGGCGGCGAATCTCAAAGTGCAGTTTCACCCGGTCTGTACCAGTTGACCCCATCTCGGCAATTGTCTGTCCGACTTTGACCTGCTGCCCCTCCCGAACCAACAGCCTGCGGTTGTGACCGTAGGCACTGACGTAGGTATCGCTGTGTTTGATGATGACCAGCTCGCCGTAGCCCCGTAAACCACTCCCGGCGTACACCACTGTCCCATCAGACGCAGCTAAAACAGGCTGTCCCAAATCCCCGGCGATATCAATGCCTTTATTCAAACTACCGTTTGAAGAGAATTTTCCAATAAGGATGCCATTTGAGGGCCATCCCCAGCCGGTCGGTGCGGGCCCCGCCGGCGGCATCGGCGCAGGTGCCGGCTTGCTCGCAACGCTAGGCGCGGCGGTGCCTGCAGGCCGGGTGATGATGGTGGTCTTGCTCGAAGACGACGGCGAAGAAGCCGTGTTTGTGACAACCGCGGTCGGTGTTGAACCGGTTCGTCCATCGAAACGAATGGTCTGACCTGGATGTATCGTGTACGGGACAGGGATGTTGTTACGGGCGGCGAGCGCCTTGTAGTCCCAGCCATAACGAAAGGCGATCGAGAACATCGTATCGCCCTTGCGCACGACGTATTGGCCCGTGGTAACGGTAGGTTTCTGCGGTACCGCGTTATTGCGGTCGACCACCCGCGCACCACCGGATGGCGTGCTTGAACAAGCCGCCAGCAAGGAACTCAAGACAAGGCCAATCACCAGTCGCTGAAAGCTTGTTTGACTCATACGCTGTGCAATGACCGTGAGACTCACCCGCCGCTCCCTTTGTGGTGGCTGACTATGAACGCCTGTATCAGGCTTGAAATATGACGCAAGTATAACTGGCCGTTGGGTTTTTACTGGAAACACGATTCTAAAGAAAATTTCATCATGTTTAGCTCCTACGGCTGATCATGTGGACTCAACAGACCCCGCTGTAAGACACATACCCGGCAATAGAATTCAGTACGCAGAAATAATTGATCAGGCCAGCGGACCGTTGAGCAGCGGGACAAAACGCACGGCGCCGAGCACATGCCGGGAAAAGCCCTCTTCCTCGCGAATGATCAACATTAATTGTTGCACTTCGCCGGCGCCCACCGGAATCACCAGGCGCCCGCCGGGAGCCAGTTGATCGAGCAAGGCCTGGGGTACGTCGGTCGCCACCGCGGTGACGATAATGCCGTTGTATGGCGCCAGTGCCGGCCAGCCTTCCCAGCCATCACCCCAACGGAACACCACGTTGCGCAGGTTCAACTCCACCAGGCGTTCCTTGGCCCGGTCTTGCAACACCTTGATGCGCTCCACGGAAAACACCCGCTCCACCAGCTGCGACAACACGGCCGTCTGGTAGCCGGAGCCGGTGCCGATTTCCAGCACCTTGTCCAGCGGGCCCGCCGCCAGCAGCAACTCACTCATCCGCGCCACCATATAGGGCTGGGAGATGGTCTGGTTGTGGCCGATGGGCAAGGCTGTGTCTTCATAGGCGCGGTGCGCCAGGGCTTCATCGACAAACAGATGCCGCGGGGTACGCCGGATGACTTCCAGCACCTGGGCATTGGACAGCCCTTCTTCATACAGGCGCTGGATCAATCGCTCGCGGGTGCGCTGGGAGGTCATCCCGATGCCCCGGCGCAGCAGGTCGTCTTGTTCACGAGCCATCAGCGCAGCCCCTCCAGCCAGCCATCGAGGCTACTGAAGGCATCACTGAAGGTGCGATCGAGTTGCAACGGGGTAATCGAGACATAACCTTGCATCACCGCATGAAAGTCCGTGCCCTCGCCACCGTCCTCGGCATCGCCGGCAGCGGCAATCCAGTACCCTTCCCTGCCACGCGGGTCGACCACCTTCAGCGGCGCTGCCGCACGGGCACGGTGGCCGAGGCGGGTCAGCTGGATACCGCGAATGTGGTCCAGGGGCAGATTGGGAATATTGACGTTGAGCACCGTGCGCGGCGGCAGGACCAGGGTGTCATGGGCCTCCACCAGCTTGCGGGCGAAATACGCCGCAGTCGCCAGGTTGTCCAGTTGACGGGACGCAAACGAAAAAGCGAACGAGGTCCGACCGAGGAAGCGCCCTTCAAGGGCTGCCGCCACCGTACCGGAATACAGCACGTCGTCACCCAGGTTGGCGCCCAGGTTGATCCCGGAAACCACCAGGTCCGGCTCGCGGTCCAGCAGGCTGTTGATCGCCAGGTGCACGCAGTCGGTCGGCGTGCCATTCACGCTGATAAAGCCGTTGGGCAACGTCTGTGTATGCAACGGACGGTCGAGCGTCAGCGAGCTGCTGGCGCCGCTTTTGTCCTGGTCCGGGGCAACCACCACGCACTCGGCGTAATCCGCCAGCGCAGCATGAAGCGCGGCAAGGCCGGGTGCAGTGACCCCGTCGTCGTTAGATATCAGAATACGCATGGGCTGTCCGTCTGCCCCACCGGCACCAGATCTACAAGCTCGCGCACCAAGACAGTGGCGAAGCATCCAGCCGGCAGGACGAATTCCAATTGCAGAATGTCAGGTTCGGGATAATGCCACGTCAACCCGCCAATGGGCAGTCGAAGAATGCGACGTTCCTGGCTCATGCCGGCATTCACCAGCCAATCCCGCAGTTCGGCTTCACCGTCGGCAATCGCCTGTTCCAGCGCGAAGGTTGCTCCCGCCGCCGGCGAATCACCTTCGCCCCACTGCGGGCCGGTGGGATGCAGATCGAGGATTGCCAGGCGCGGGTCGCTGCATTCAGCCTCCCCCGCCGGGAAAAAGCTGCGGCTGTCGG
>NZ_JACARK010000332.1:0-1329 GCF_013386655.1 Pseudomonas sp. K5002
TTCGCTGCTGGCGATGCTGTTTGCCGCACTGAGCTTCCTGCCGGCCTTCGTGCACCCGCTGTACAGCGTGATCGGCCTGGCGGTGACCGGCGTGGTCCTGGACTTCTGCGTGCAGATGAACATGGTCCTTGGCCAGCGCGCCATCTACGCCCTCGACGCCAGCAGCCGTAGCCGACTGAACGCGCTGTACATGACCAGCATCTTCATCGGCGGCGCGTTCGGCTCGGCGATTGCCAGCAGCGTGTACGAACACGGCGGCTGGCTGGGGGTGATGCTGGTGGGCAGCGCATTCCCGCTGGTGGCGTTGCTGCGCTTCTTGAGCGCCTCGCGGCAAGGGGCGGTGGCGACTGCCTAGTCAAACTTACAACCGCACCAACTTCTCCAAAGCCGCATCCGCCAGAAATGACGAGCGGCTTTTCACTTTGTGCTCACGCACATACCGGTCGATACGCTGGATCACATAGCCGGGCAAGGTGACATTGACCTTCTCGGTCTTGCCCAGATACGGCGAGATGTCGAGCTCCAACATCCCCCAGCCCATCCCGGCGTATTCCTCATTATCGTGGTGGGCGGCCACCGACGTTGGCATCGGAATCACCCGACCCTCTGCCGCGATCTCCTGCAACAAGATATGCGCCACTTCAACCGCTGCGTTGTAAGCCTCTTCAAAACTATCCCCGGCGGTTACAGCACCTGGAATATCGGGGATCTGAATACCGGTGGCGACAAAATCATCACCCCATTCGATACAGATTGGGTATTGCATGGAACATCTCCTTAAATCGTCCTAAAACGAAAACAGCCCGGCGCGCTTCCTGATACTTCGCACGGTGCCCTGGGGCAGATCCTTCTTGGGATGGGGCACCGGTATCGTGTACGGGTTATAGCGGTGGGTGAAAATATGATGGCTGCCTGTCACCCGATCCAGCACCCAACCCGCCTCTTGCAGCTCTTTGATCAATAGCCTGCTTTGCACCACAGCCTCCTTGCTCCGGCCTGAATAAAAGTAACTCTAGAGTTACCTTTACTCAAGCACAGAATCAGCCGGGCTGACTGACGGCTGTTTTACCGGATGTTGGAAAACCTATAAATTTATTCCCTTAAGGCATAAATCATATGTCAACCAACCGCCTTCTACCCTTACCCAAAAGGCGCCATGATTCCCGAAACGCCCCCCCCAAAAGGACACCCGATGGACCGCCTCACCGCCATGGAAACCTTCGTCCACGTCGTCGAGACCGGCTCGTTTTCCGCGGCTGCAAAACGCTTGGGGATTGGCCAGCCCGCCGTCTCCAAGGGCGTTGCGCAGCTGGAGGCGCGGCTGGCGGT
>NZ_JACARK010000333.1:0-7040 GCF_013386655.1 Pseudomonas sp. K5002
CTGCAGGCTTTCCGGCGGGCCGGCGTCGTAGCCATACTGACTGATGATTTGTTGCGGGTCTTTGCGGATCGCCGCCAGGCCCGGGCCATCGGCGGCCTTGGCGTCGCCGGTCAGGCGGATCACCAGGGTTTGCAGGGCACGCTGGGTCGCCTGGTCGCGCTCCTGGGGAGACTGACTGCTGACCGGCTCCAGCACTTGATAGAGACCATTGAGGGTTTCGGCATGACTCGCCAGGCTGACCAACGACAAGCAGCCCACAAAAAAATATTTACTCAGACCCATGAAAGAAGATTCCCGAACGGCAAATAAGCGGTTGGAACAGACCGCGTGAACACTGTTGAGCAAGGCTGTGACCACAGCGACCGGCAAAACATTCACAGGGTCTCGGCAAGTTTTTGTACTGTCATAACGATAGCGAGTTAAAGGCTATACCTTAATAGGGCCTGTGACCGACTCGATTAGCGATTTTTTTAACAGCTATTGCCCCTGCCCGTCGGCCCGAGGATGGCCGCTGCCCCTCAAGCCTGATAAAATCGCGCGCCTTCGCAGACCGTCAATGGCAGGCCGTGCTGAAACTTCAGGTTTCGGTACACCCGCCGCATTCGGTCGTTACCCCTGAATCCCCCCTAAAGGCCTGGATCATGAGCAAGCAACCCTCCCTGAGCTACAAGGACGCCGGTGTAGACATCGACGCCGGTGAAGCATTGGTCGAACGCATCAAGAGCGTCGCCAAGCGCACTGCGCGCCCCGAAGTCATGGGCGGCCTGGGCGGTTTTGGCGCCCTCTGCGAGATCCCGGCCGGCTACAAGCAGCCTGTATTGGTCTCCGGCACCGACGGTGTGGGCACCAAGCTGCGCCTGGCACTGAACCTGAACAAGCACGACAGCATCGGCATCGACCTGGTTGCCATGTGCGTGAACGACCTGGTGGTGTGCGGCGCCGAGCCTCTGTTCTTCCTTGACTACTACGCCACCGGCAAGCTCAACGTCGAGACCGCTACCCAGGTGGTCACCGGCATTGGCGCTGGCTGCGAACTGTCCGGCTGCTCCCTGGTCGGCGGCGAAACCGCTGAAATGCCAGGCATGTACGAAGGCGAAGACTACGACCTGGCCGGTTTCTGCGTCGGCGTTGTCGAAAAATCCGAAATCATCGACGGTTCCAAGGTGGCTGCCGGTGACGCCCTGCTGGCCCTGCCATCGTCCGGCCCGCACTCCAACGGCTACTCGCTGATCCGCAAGATCATCGAAGTGTCCGGCGCCGACATCGAAACCATCCAGCTCGACGGCAAGCCCTTGACCGACCTGCTGATGGCCCCGACCCGCATTTACGTGAAGCCGTTGCTCAAGCTGATCAAGGACACCGGCGCGGTCAAGGCCATGGCCCACATCACCGGTGGCGGCCTGCTGGACAACATCCCGCGCGTACTGCCTAAAGGCGCCCAGGCGATTGTCGACGTGGCCAGCTGGCAGCGCCCGGCAGTCTTCGACTGGCTGCAAGAGAAAGGCAACGTCAACGAAACCGAGATGCACCGCGTGCTGAACTGCGGCGTGGGCATGGTCATCTGCGTGGCTCAAGAGCACGTTGAAAGCGCGCTGAACGTATTGCGTGAAGCCGGCGAACAGCCTTGGGTCATCGGCCAGATCGCTACCGCCCCTGAAGGCGCGGCTCAGGTTGAACTGAAGAACCTTAAGGCGCACTGATGCCTGCAACCTGTGATGTCGTGGTGCTGCTCTCCGGCACCGGCAGTAACTTGCAGGCCCTGATCGACAGCACGCGCGCCGGCGACAGCCCGGTGCGCATCGCTGCGGTGATTTCCAACCGCAGCGACGCCTACGGCCTGCAACGCGCCAGGGACGCAGGTATCGACACCCGCTCCCTGGATCACAAGGCTTTTGAAGGCCGCGAGGCCTTCGACAGCGCCTTGATCGAACTGATCGACGCCTTCAACCCCAAACTCGTGGTACTGGCCGGCTTCATGCGCATTCTCAGCGCTGACTTCGTGCGTCACTACAACGGGCGTCTGCTGAATATCCACCCGTCCCTGCTGCCAAAATACAAAGGGTTACACACCCACCAGCGTGCCCTGGAGGCCGGCGACACCGAGCACGGCTGCAGCGTGCACTTTGTCACCGAGGAACTCGATGGCGGGCCTCTGGTCGTACAGGCAGTAGTTCCGGTAGAGTCTGCGGACTCTGCGCAGACGCTTGCGCAACGGGTTCACACCCAGGAACACAGGATTTACCCGCTGGCTGTTCGCTGGTTCGCTGAGGGACGGTTGATTCTTGGCGACCACGGTGCATTATTGGACGGTCAGTTACTTGCGGCCAGCGGCCACTTGATTCGAACCTAGGAGACTTTATGCGTCGCGCCCTGCTCTTCGCTTTTGCGCTGTTCGCCTTGCCTGCCGTGCAAGCGGCAGACCTTCACCCTTTCTCCGCCAGCTACACCGCCGACTGGAAACAGTTGCCCATGAGTGGTTCGGCAGAACGCAGCCTGACCAAGAATGACAACGGCAGCTGGACCTTGAATTTCAAGGCTTCCATGATGATCGCCAGCCTGACTGAAACCAGCGTGATCCGCTTCGACAAAGACGCCCTGCAACCGGTGAGCTACACCTTCGAACGCGGTGGCCTGGGCAAGACGAAGAAGATCAATCTCGACTTCGATCAGACGGCCAAGAAAGTCACCGGCTTTGAAAACAAGGACCCGGTCAACGTGGCCCTCCAAAGCGGCATGCTCGACAAGTCGACCTACCAGTTGGCATTGCAGCGCGATGTGGCAGCCGGCAAGAAAAGCATGAGCTACAACGTCGTCGAAGGCACTGATGTCGATACCTACGACTTCCGCGTGATCGGCCCGGAAAAGGTCCAGACCAAAGCCGGCTCCATCGATGCGATCAAGGTCGAGCGCGTGCGTGACCCGACTCAAAGCAAGCGCATTACCCAAATGTGGTTTGCCAAGGACTGGGGCGGCATCCTGGTTGCCCTGCGCCAGGTCGAGACTGACGGCAAGGAATACAACATCATGCTGCAAGACGGTACCGTTGACGGCAAGGCTGTCAAAGGCAGCTGATCCTCTGCGCAATGAAAGAGCCTCGCGTACGCGGGGCTTTTTTTCGCCTGTTGCCTGACGCCAACATGAAACTTTTGTCATAAAACTCAGCGCCCTGCGACGCAATGTCGCGGTTTCCGTGGGCTCGCGGGATTACTCCAGTTTCTGTAAAGGTGTGTTGCAATTCCTGGTTATTTACTTAGCAAGCTAACAAATCATATAACAAAGGCCTGCGACGCCTTGCCGCAGATCAACCAGAGATTGGAGCAAGCAGATGACTGTAAAAGTAACTGAACGCGACGATGAACATATGTCCCATGAAGCAGTAGCCCACGGGATTCACATCTGGGATGTACACCAGCAAGACCTGCTGGTCGGCATGTTTCACGACGAGGCCGAAGCTCATAATTATAAAAACGAGCTCGAGACCCTTGAGATGAAACGCCAGGCGCAAAGCTCCTGAAACTCTGAAATCCTGTAGATAACCAGCCCCACGCAGCTGGAGTGTCTATAAACACAAACCCCGCCTTTTGAGCGGGGTTTGTGTTTTTTTGGGTTTGGGATTTTGGGGGCGCTTCGCGCCCCAGCGGGAGCAAGCTCCCTCGCCACAGCAAGCTGCCTCGCCACAACAAGCCGTCTCGCCACAATGTGTGTTTCTAACGCATTACCACATCAGGTCGTCAGGGATCTGGTAGGCGGCGTACGGATCGTCCTCATCCGGCACCTGGCTTTCGGTCAGCACGTTCATCTGGACGATGCGCTCTGGCGCCCGCTCCTGGATCTTCAGCGCGGCTTCGCGCGGGATCACCTCGTAACCGCCACCGTGGTGCACGATCGCCAGGGAGCCGTTGCTCAGCTTGTTACGCATCAGCGTGTTGACCGACAGGCGCTTGACCTTCTTGTCGTCCACGAAGTTGTAGTAGTCCTCGGTGGTCAGCTTGGGCAGGCGCGAGGTTTCGATCAATTGCTTGACCTGCGCAACGCGGGCCTTAGCCTCGGCTTTTTCCTGCTGCTGACGGTTCAGCTCCTGGTCGCGCTTGACCTTTTCGGCATGCGCCTGGATGGCCAGGCGCGCCTGGCTATCGTCCGCTTCGGCCTGGCCTTTATGCACCAGGCGCTGCTGTTTCTGTTTCTCTTTGCCGACCTGCTTGGCCTGCTTTTGGTTGACCAGGCCTGCTTTGAGCAACTGGTCGCGAAGGGAAATGCTCATGGTGCTTACTCACTTGGGCAACGGCTCAGCCGCAGCTGGACAGATTCTTTTCCTGGCGTTTGGCTTCGCCCCACAGGGCGTCCAACTCTTCGAGGGTGCAATCTTCTATGGGACGGTGGGTCTCGCGCAATGCCTGTTCGATAAATCGGAAACGTCGTTCGAATTTAGCGTTGGCTAAACGCAAGGCTGCTTCCGGGTCGACCTGGAGGTGACGGGCCAGGTTGACCGCCGCAAACAGCAGGTCACCTACTTCATCGGCGATGGCTGCCGGGTCGTTATCGGCCATGGCTTCGAGCACTTCATCCAGCTCTTCGCGCACGTTATCCACCACGGGCAACGCGGCCGGCCAGTCGAAACCCACCTGCCCGGCGCGCTTTTGCAATTTGGCGGCGCGGGAAAGCGCCGGCAAGGCCGTGGGCACATCATCCAGCAGGGATAACTGCTGTGGGACGTCGGACTTTTCCGCACGCTCCTCGGCCTTTATTTCTTCCCAACGCTGCTTGACCTGCTCTTCGCTCAGCTGCGGAATATCCAGCGGCGCGTACAAGTCTCCCGTGGGAAACACATGCGGGTGACGGCGAATCAACTTGCGGGTAATGCTGTCGATCACCCCAGCGAATTCGAAGCGCCCTTCTTCCCGCGCCAGCTGGCTGTAATACACCACCTGGAACAACAGGTCGCCCAGCTCACCTTGCAGGTGATCAAAATCCCCGCGCTCGATCGCATCGGCGACTTCGTAGGCTTCTTCCAGGGTGTGGGGGACGATGGTGGCGTAGGTTTGCTTGATGTCCCACGGGCAACCGTATTGCGGGTCGCGCAGGCGGTTCATCAGGTGCAACAGGTCTTCAAGTGAATACATCAGTCTCTTTCCGCAGAAGTGGGAACGCTGAGGATCAAATGTGGGAGCGGGCTTGCTCGCGAAGGCGTCGTGTCAGTTGCCTGATATTTGACAGACACATCGCCTTCGCGAGCAAGCCCGCTCCCACATTTCAGTCCGCGCTCGTCCAGCTACTCATGGCGTGCGATTACGCCGGGTCTCAATAATGTTCGGCAACTGGGAAATACGCCCCAGCAACCGACCCAACGCGTCCAGCCCCGGAATCTCGATGGTCAGGGACATCAGCGCCGTGTTGTCCTCTTTGTTCGAGCGGGTGTTGACCGCCAGCACGTTGATCCGCTCATTGAGCAGCACCTGCGACACATCACGCAGCAGCCCGGAACGGTCGTAGGCACGAATGATGATGTCCACCGGATAGGTCAACACCGGCACCGGGCCCCAACTGACCTGGATGATCCGCTCCGGCTCGCGCCCGCCCAGTTGCAACACCGAGGCACAGTCCTGGCGGTGAATGCTCACCCCGCGGCCCTGAGTGATGTAACCGACGATGGCGTCGCCCGGCAATGGCTGGCAGCAGCCGGCCATTTGCGTCATCAGGTTGCCGACGCCCTGGATCTGGATATCGCCGCGCTTGCCCGGCTTGTAGCCGGTGGCCTTGCGTGGAATCAGTTCCAGCTGCTCGCTGCCCCGCTCCGGCTCAACCAGTTGCTGGGCCAGGTTGACCAACTGCGCCAGGCGCAGATCGCCGGCACCGAGGGCGGCGAACATGTCTTCGGCGATCTTCATGTTGGCCTTTTCGGCCAGCTTGTCGAAGTCCACCTGCGGCAGGCCCAGGCGTGCCAATTCGCGCTCGAGCAAGGTCTTGCCGGCGGCGACGTTCTGGTCGCGCGCCTGCAATTTGAACCAGTGGACAATCTTCGCCCGCGCCCTGGACGTGGTGATGTAGCCCAGGTTCGGGTTCAGCCAGTCGCGGCTCGGCGTACCGTGCTTGCTGGTAATGATCTCGACCTGTTCACCGGTCTGCAGGCTGTAGTTGAGCGGCACGATGCGCCCGTTGATCTTGGCGCCACGGCAGTTGTGGCCGATCTCGGTGTGCACCCGGTACGCAAAATCCAGCGGTGTGGCGCCCTTGGGCAGGTCGATCGCGTGGCCGTCGGGGGTGAAGATGTAGACCCGGTCAGGTTCGATATCTACCCGCAGCTGGTCGGCCAAACCGCCGATGTCGCCCAGCTCTTCGTGCCACTCCAGCACCTGGCGCAACCAGGAGATTTTCTCTTCGTACTGGTTCGACCCGGCCTTGACGTCGGTGCCCTTGTAGCGCCAGTGAGCGCATACGCCCAGCTCCGCCTCTTCGTGCATCGCGTGGGTGCGGATCTGTACTTCCAGCACCTTGCCCTCGGGGCCGATCACTGCCGTGTGCAATGAGCGGTAACCGTTTTCCTTGGGGTTGGCGATGTAGTCGTCGAATTCCTTGGGGATGTGCCGCCACAGCGTGTGCACGATACCCAGCGCGGTGTAGCAGTCGCGCATTTCCGGCACCAGCACACGCACGGCGCGCACGTCGTAGATCTGGCTGAAGGCCAGGCCCTTGCGCTGCATTTTGCGCCAGATGGAATAGATGTGTTTGGCCCGGCCGCTGATGTCGGCTTCAACGCCGGTGGCCTGCAATTCCGTGCGTAACTGGCTCATCACGTCGGCGATAAAGCGCTCACGGTCCAGCCGCCGCTCATGGAGCAGCGTGGCAATCTGTTTGTATTGATCGGGTTCGAGGTAACGGAAGGACAAGTCCTCCAGTTCCCACTTGATATGGCCGATGCCCAGGCGGTGGGCGAGCGGCGCGTAGATGTCGAACACCTCGCGGGCGACGCGGTTGCGCTTTTCGTCGTCGGCGGTTTTCACCGCCCGAATCGCGCAGGTACGCTCGGCCAGCTTGATCAAGGC
>NZ_JACARK010000334.1:0-2269 GCF_013386655.1 Pseudomonas sp. K5002
GACGGCAGCGCCAGTCATCCCGGCTCGCGCCGCTGGCCGGTGGAACGCCTGAGCGTGGTGCGGCCGCAAGAGTCGGCGCAGGCCCTGCACCGGCTGGGATTGCCGTTGCACAGTCTGAAATGGTTGCGGGCCGGGTTCAGCGACAGCCAGGTCGCCGCAGGTGAAGAAGACCTGAGCCGCTTTATCGAGCGTTACCTCAAGCCCGGCGACGTGGTCTTCACCACCTGGCGCGAAGACGGCCATTGCGACCACGAGGCCGTGGGCCGTGCCAGTGCCAAGGCGACCCGGGCGGTGGGCGCCACCTTGCTCGAGCTGCCCGTGTGGACCTGGCATTGGGCAACCCCGGAAGACAGCCAGGTGCCCTGGGATCGTGCTCGCAAAATCCTCCTGACACCTGAAGCCGTGGCCCGTAAACGGCACGCCATCCATGCCTTCGCCAGCCAGTTGGAAGGCGACCCGCAGATCGGCCTGCCGCCGGTGCTCGCGCCCTATGTGCTGGAGCGCCTGCTGCAACCTTTTGAAGTGGTGTTCGTATGAGTGTCGCCACGCCCTATTTCGACGAGCTGTTTGCCGGCAACGACGACCCTTGGGCCTTTCGGCAACGCTGGTATGAACAGCGCAAGCGAGCCCTGACCCTGGCGCTGCTGACCCGGCCGCGCTATGCCTCGATCTTTGAACCCGGCTGCGCCAATGGCGAACTGAGCTTCGAGCTGGCCCCGCGCTGTGACCGCCTGCTCTGCTGTGACACGGCGCAAGCGGCGGTCAGCCTGGCACAGGCGCGGCTGCGGGGTTTCAGCCATGCCACCGTGCAGCAGAGCCGCCTGCCGCAGCAATGGCCCAACGAAACCTTCGAGCTGATCGTGCTCAGCGAGCTTTGCTACTACCTGGACCCGAAGGATTTCGATGGGCTGATCGATCGCGCGCTCGCCTCCCTGACGCCTGACGGACAAATCCTCGCCTGCCACTGGCGCCCGGTCATCGAAGGCTGCCCGCAGACCGCCGAACAGGTGCATGCGCGCCTCGGCCAGCGCCTGGGCATGCCACATCTGGCGCAGCATCACGAAAGCGATTTTCTACTGGATTTGTGGAGCCGCGACGGCACCACGGTTGCGACCCTGGAGGGACTGCGATGATCGGCATCCTGATACCCGTGCATAACGAAGAAAAACTGCTGCCCGAATGCCTGAAAGCTGCGATGGTCGCCGCCAGTCATCCGGGCCTGCTGGGTGAAGAGGTGCAGATTCTGACAGTGCTCGACAGCTGCAGCGACCGCAGCGCCATGATCGCCCGCGAATACCAGGTGCACAGCCTGGAAGTGCAGGCGCGAAACGTGGGCCACGTGCGCGGCGTGGGTGCGCGGCACCTGCTTAACAACGGCGCGCGCTGGATTTCCTGCACCGACGCCGACAGCCGCGTCGCTCCCGATTGGCTGGTGGCGCAACTGGCCCTGGGCGTGGATGCGGTGTGCGGCACGGTGACGGTGGACGCCTGGAGCGAGGGCTTCGACCCGGCGGCGCAGATCCGCTNNACGTGCGGGCCGGCGGTTTCGAGCCCCTGCCCTGCCATGAAGACGTGGAGCTGGTGCGCCAGTTGGAGCGCTGCGGGGCTTCCATTGCCTGGAGCCACTCGCCCCAGGTGATTACCAGTGCCCGCCTGGATTGTCGCGCCCAGGGCGGCTTCGGTGATTACCTGAAGAGCCTGATGCAGGCCTCCTGAAAAAATTGCGACACCCGGCGGTGTTAAAGCGGCAATTCATAACTATCATCACTGTTCCTTGCACGGCAATCCAGGGTTGGAACGCCGTCGCGCCGCGAGCGTGCAGTACCTGACGCTCGCGTACCACAAGAGCCGTCCCGTCAACGGGGTACGGCCTGCACCACCGATAAACAAGGACGTGACACCCATGAAGCCTGCACTGTTAAGTGACAACCGCCGGGGCCCCGCGCAAATCTGGAACAGCGCCCCGCAACTCGCGCAAATCCCTGCCATCAACCCCGCAACCCTGGTGCCCAAGGGCGCCCGCGTGGTGATCATCGCCCCGCATCCCGGCGATGAAGTGATCGCCTGCGGCGGTCTGCTGCAATTGCTCAGCACCCTTGAATACTCCCTGCAACTGATCTCCATCACCGACGGCAGCGCCAGCCATCCGGGGTCTACCGTGTGGCCGGCCAAACGCTTGAGCGTGGTGCGGCCCCAGGAAAGTGTCGAAGCCCTGCGCCGCCTGGGCGTGCCCCTGCACAGCCTGAAATGGATCCGCGGCGGTTTCGCC
>NZ_JACARK010000335.1:0-12074 GCF_013386655.1 Pseudomonas sp. K5002
CCCGGCGCCTCAGGCCCCAGCTGTTGCAACTGCAGCCCCTGCTCCCCCACCTGCAAGGCAAAGTCCGCCTCATCCAGTTGCAAAGGCAACCCCAGCTGCTCGGCCCAGTGCTGCGCACGCGCCTGAAAACCTTCGGCCAAGGCCTCGACCCGAATGCGGCTGGCCGCTGGTTGTTCGCTCATCGGTGACTACGCTCAAAAATATTAAGGATCGGCAAAAAGCGGCCGATAAAAAAAAGGATCCGGCATTTTGCCAGAGCTGAGCGACGATCGAGAGAAATGTCAGACATTCCTTCGCTATTCACCGGTGTACTGCCGACCCACAACCACTTCGGCCTGCGCAATACCCAAGCGCTGGCCGGCGTCAGTCATGTGTGGCAGGACTTCTTCGCCCAGGCGTTGGCCGAACAGCTCGGCGACACGCCGGGCGCGCTCGCCAAGTCGGTGACGAAACCTGTGGACCCGGCGGTAGAACCCAGCGAAGGCAGTGACCTGCTGTCGCAGATCGTCACCCAGCGCGCCTGTGATGTGACAGACACCGAGATCGCCCCGCCCGAGCCGCTGTTCCTGCCCATCGCCGAATTCGAACTGGAACTGCTGCCACCGGCCCCGCCACCGTACCCGGCGGAAGAAGTGGTCGCCCAGCAAAAGCAGCAAAACTTCGAAAGCGCCTGGGTGCGCCCGATCGTCCTGGCCGCCGGCCAACCGCTGCCCGAACCGGGTCCGGCGCCGCAACCACGCCCGCTGCATTTGCCGATCGCCGAATTCGAACTGGACCTGCTGCCACCACCACCGCCACCGTTCCCGGCAGAAGAGCTGGTTGAGCAACAGAAAGCCCTGGATTTCGACAGCCGCTGGGCGCGTCCGCTGATCCTGCACAACCTGCGCCTGGCCGCCTGACCCTCAGCGACATACCCACCACCGACCCATGTCCAGATGAAAGTGATTACGGTGGGCGGCGTTGTAATCCGGGCTCAACACCACATTGAAATCCTTGCAGGCGCCGTCGCGCACTTGCCGCAGGAAGCGCGCACGCTCGCCGTCACCCGGCCAATCCTTGAGCACACTGATGGTGCGCCCGTCCGCCAGGCGAAACCCGGCGATATCCACAGCATTGGCCGACGCATGCTGGCTGAGTCGTCCGTTGGCGCGGTTGTAGATATTGCGACAGGCAAAGCTGCCCAGGTGATCGACCCGCGTCACTGCCTGGCCAAACACCGCCTGGGCCGCTGGTTGCAGGCTATGGCGCTCGAACAGGGCGAACGCCACGGCCAGCGGGCAACTGGCGAGAAAGCTGCTGCTCAAGCCGACATCAGCGCCTTGGACCCGCAATGTATTGCGCAGCGGGCAAGCCGCGTCGGCAGGGCTGTCCGCCTGATGGGCGACCCGCAGCCCGGAGGTCTTCAGCACTTGGTCACACAGGGCGGGATCATCCTGCAAACGCCCAAGCTTGAATCGGGTCAGCAGGTTCGGGCTTGCCCGCACGTCCAGCGGCGCCCACGGGTTCCACTCATCGGGCAGCGGCACCCAGCCCCGCCACACGCCAACCAACACACCACCTGCCAACACCAGCAGCACGCCCAGCACCTTGAAGAAACGCACGCCTCAGCCCTTGAACAGTTGATTGGCCTGGTTGAACGGCATCGAGCGCTCAGTGAAGGTAAACGTGCCCAACTCATGAACCTCCTGGGCCGCCCTGAAGAACTCGCCATAAGCCGCCAGGGCCATGGCCGAGCCGACGCTGATGCGCTTGACGCCCATCTCGCTCAACTGCGCCACGCTGAGTTTCAGGGCGCCTGACATCAAGATATTCACGGGCTTGGGTGCAACCGCCTTGACCACCGCCAATACTTCCTCGGCACTGCGCAGGGCCGGTGCATAGAGCACGTCGGCGCCAGCTTCGGCGTAGGCCTGCAGGCGGCGAATGGTGTCGGGCAAATCCAGCCGGCCATGCAGGAGGTTTTCCGCGCGGGCGGTCAGGGTGAAGGGGAATGGCAAACTGCGGGCAGCGGCGACTGCGGCTTCGACGCGCTCCACGGAAAGGTCAAAGGGATAGATCGGGTCGACGGCAATTCCGGTGGCGTCTTCGATGGAGCCACCGACAATCCCAGTCGCTGCCGCCCGCAGGATAGTCTTGGCGCAGCCTTCAGGGGTGTCACTGAAGCAGTTTTCCAGGTCGGCGGCGACGGGCAGCGAGGTCGCCTGGACGATCGCCCCGGCATTGCCCAAGGTGTCTTCCAGGGACAACGCACCTTCGGCATCCGGGCGGCCGAGGCTGAAGGCAAAGCCGGCGCTGGTGGTGGCCAGGGCTTCAAACCCCAGGCTGGCGAGCATTTTTGCAGAGCCAGCATCCCATGGATTGGGCATCACGAACGCGC
Organism: Pseudomonas sp. K5002; assembly: GCF_013386655.1. NCBI lineage: Bacteria > Pseudomonadati > Pseudomonadota > Gammaproteobacteria > Pseudomonadales > Pseudomonadaceae > Pseudomonas > Pseudomonas sp. K5002. The sequence goes on from NZ_JACARK010000335.1 coordinate 2,378, forward strand.
GGTCACGCTCATGCAGGGCCTTGAAGGTTTCGGCGCGAAGGGTTTGGGCATCCATGACTGACTCCTGTCGGGAAAAGGAGCCTTAGAGTAACCCCAGTTGCTCCGCTTCGGGTTCTCGATGAATCTGCGGTAAGGCCGGCAAGCCGGGCAAACGCACCATCAGCTTTTCGTGAAAGCGCAAAGCCAGTTGGGCGGCCAGGCGATTGTCAGAGGTGTGGAGAAAGACATAGGGCGTGCGACCCTCTTCGATCCAGCCGGCGACCTTTTCAATCCAGGGCACCAGGAACGGATCATTGGCTTCCAACTCCGGATGGCCAATAAAGCGCACTTGCGGAAACTGCGTCAGCGCCGCCGGGCGAGGCGGCACCTTGGGCTTTTTCGATTGGGCGTGCAGCACGGCTGCCGAGGTGGAGGTGCAACTGAACAACGCACGCGGGTCCAGGCAGATGCGCTCGACACCGCGGTCGCGCAGCAAGCGGTTGAGACTGCGCTCGGCGTCGCCCTTGGCGAAAAATTCCGAGTGACGCACCTCCACCGCCAACGGTCGCTCCAGCCCGTCGATAAACCCGGCCAACTCACCCAGGCGCTGCGGGGTAAAACTGGCCGGCAGCTGCAGCCACAACGGCGAAATACGCTCGCCCAACGGGCTCATCAACCCCAGGAAACTTTCCGCCGCCGGCAACTGCTCGATCAGGTTGCCGCTGTGGCTGATATCCCCCGGAAACTTGGCCGTGAAGCGAAAATGCTCGGGCATGATTTCAGCCCAGCGCTGCACGGTAGCGACGGAAGGACGGGCGTAGAAGGTGGTGTTGCCCTCAACGGCGTTGAAGACCTGGGAATACAGGGCGAGGTAATCGCTGGAGCGGGCGTCGGCGGGATACAGGTATTCGCGCCAGGCGTTTTCACTCCAGGACGGACAACCGAGGTAGTAAGGCAACAACATCAGATATGGATATCGAGGCCCAGCACTTCCATATCCCATTCGACAAAGCCGGCAGTGGTCAGGTAGCTGGCCAGGGCATTGGCGACGTTTTTGCTCATGGAGCGCGGGAAGATCATGTCTTGCTGGCGGGCAGGAACGCCGCTGGTGCGTGCACCGCCGGAACCCTGGGAACGGGTTGAAACAGCAGTGTTGTCAGACTGGATTTCAACAAAATCGGGCGAGTCTTCGACGGAGTCGTCTACCGTCACGTTCGCCTTGCGAGGCTTGCGCTTGAGGGGGTAGGACTGTGATGAAAAGCCGTCTATGCGCATACATGCGAACTCGGTATCGGTGATGGCATTTTAGTGGCGCTTTCCATGGCGCGCAAATGCTCTGGTGATAACTAGAACACATAATTGGTAAAAGGTTTAAAAGCACGGGCAAATTCTGACGATTGGCTATTTTTTCCTGAAATTGCCCGCACTTTTGACGTCAAATAATCCCGCGTTCAGCCTTGGTCTGCGCCACTTTATCCCGCAGGTACACGGGCGCCGCCTGGTCCGCCGGAATCGCCTCGCCTCGCTCCCAGGCAAAGCGTGCCAGGGCCAGCAGGTCTTCGGCGTGGGGCAGCATCCCGGCATCCTGGCCGGCAAGCGTCACGCCAATGCGCTCGCCGTAGCCCCAGCCGGTGCCGGCACCGAACCAGTCGCCGCAGGCATCAGCCGGCAAGGCCGCCGTTTCAGGCGACAGCACAGCTTCAGCCCCCACCAGGCGCATCTCGCCAGCGGTTTCGCGGTAGCAGCCCCAATACACTTCATCCATGCGCGCATCGATGGCCGCCGCGACCTGGTTGGCGCCGTGTTCGCGAAATGCCCGCTGCGCCAGCACCGCCAGGTTGGACACCGGCAACACCGGACGCTCCAGCGCAAATGCCAGGCCCTGGACCACACCGATAGCGATGCGCACGCCGGTGAACGCGCCCGGGCCACGCCCGAATGCGATGGCGTCCACCGCCGACAAGGTGGTGCCCGCGTCCAGCAGCAATTGCTTGATCATCGGCAACAGCTTCTGCGCGTGCAGGCGCGGGATCACCTCGTAGTGGCTCGTAACCTTGCCATCGTGCAGCAGGGCAACGGAGCAAGCTTCAGTCGCGGTGTCCAGGGCCAGCAAGGTGCTCATCGGTGTATGCATCCACGTTGAAAAAAAGTGCGTCAGTATAAACAACAACGGCCCGCAAGCGGGCCGTTGTCAATCAAGCGGATGAACGATCAGATCAGCGCTTCCAGTACTTTGCCAGTGATGGCTTCAACCGAACCCACACCTTCGATGTGGCTGTACTTCGGCTTGCCCTGGGCGGCCGAGAGTTTCTGGTAGAAGTCCACCAGCGGCTTGGTCTGGGAATGGTAGACCGACAGGCGATGACGCACGGTCTCTTCGGTGTCGTCCTTACGCTGCACCAGGTCTTCGCCGGTGACATCGTCCTTGCCCGCGACTTTCGGCGGGTTGTAGACGATGTGGTAGACGCGGCCCGAGGCCTCGTGAACACGACGACCGGCAATACGCTGCACGATCTCTTCGTCTTCAACGGCGATTTCCACCACGTTGTCCAGCTCGACGCCGGCCTTCACCAGGGCTTCAGCCTGGGGAATGGTGCGCGGGAAGCCATCGAACAGGAAACCGTTCTTGCAGTCTTCCTGGCTGATGCGTTCCTTGACCAGGTTGATGATCAGGTCATCGGAGACCAGGCCGCCGCTGTCCATCACGCTCTTGGCGATCAGGCCCAGCTCGGTGCCGGCCTTGACGGCCGCACGCAGCATGTCGCCGGTGGAGATTTGTGGAATGCCGAATTTTTCAGTGATGAACTTTGCCTGAGTACCTTTACCGGCCCCGGGAGCTCCCAGCAGAATGACGCGCATCGATGTGCTCCTCAATTTTTTATAGAGATGACGCTCGGATTCGCCGCGTGGGGCCAATCTCGGAAATTTTGGGTCCAGGCCGCACAAACGGCCAAAGGCTGATCAAGATACACAGCAGGCCCAAACCACACAAGCCGCCGAAAGTAGGAGAAACCCGCGCCGCGCTGGCTTTATAGGCAGGTACAACCCTGACAGCAAAACGCCGGTCGCCAATTTTACGGCGACCGGCGCGGGGTATCTGCAAGCTATTGAGAACACGCCATAAATGTCAGCCGGTGTTGCGCAAACCAGCGGCAATACCGGCCACAGACACCAGCAGCGCCTGTTCCAGAGGGCTGTCCTGTGCCGCTTCCTGTTGCCGCGATCGGGCCAGCAATTCGGCCTGCAGCAGGTGCAACGGATCCAGGTAGGTGTTGCGCAGGCGGATGAACTCCAGCGTATCGGGGCTGTGGGCCAGCAGCTGAGACTGGCCAGTCAGGCCAAGCACCACACTGCACGCCTGCGACAATAGGTCGCGTAAGTGCGCACCCAATGGCAGCAGATCGGGCTGCACCAATCGCTCGTCATACAGCCGGGCGATATCGGCGTCGGCCTTGGCCAGCACCATTTCCAGCATATCGATGCGGGTACGAAAGAACGGCCACTGCTCGCGCATCTGCCCCAGCATCTCGCCTTCGCCACGCTCCAGGGCATTGTTCAACGCCGCTTCCCAGCCGAGCCAGGCGGGCAGCATCAGGCGGGTCTGGGTCCAGCCGAAGATCCACGGGATCGCCCGCAGGCTTTCAATGCCACCAGCCCGGCGCTTGGCCGGACGACTGCCCAGGGGCAAGCGACCCAGTTCCTGCTCCGGCGTGGACTGGCGGAAATACTCGACGAACTGCAGATTTTCCCGCACCACGGCGCGGTAAGCGCTGACACCGTCGGCGGCCAATTCGTCCATCAAGTGGCGCCAGGCCGGCTCCGGTGGTGGCGGTGGCAGCAAGGTTGCCTCCAGCACCGCCGCCAGGTACAGGTTGAGATTCTGCTCGGCGATGTCCGGCAGGCCGAACTTGAAGCGGATCATCTCGCCCTGCTCAGTGGTGCGGAAACGCCCCGCCACCGACCCAGGAGGCTGCGACAGAATCGCCGCGTGAGCCGGGCCGCCGCCGCGGCCTACGGTGCCGCCACGACCGTGGAACAGCAGCAGTTCGACTTGTTGTTCGCGGCAGATTTCCACCAGCCGTTCCTGGGCCCGGTATTGCGCCCAGGCGGCGGCGGTAGTGCCGGCGTCCTTGGCCGAATCCGAGTAGCCGATCATCACTTCCTGCGGGCCCTGCAGGCGGGCGCGATAACCCGGCAACAGCAGCAGTTTCTCGATCACCGGGCCTGCGTTGTCCAGGTCAGCCAGGGTCTCGAACAACGGCACCACACGCATCGGCCGTTGTACGCCGGACTCCTTGAGCAGCAGTTGCACGGCCAACACGTCCGACGCGGCGCCGGCCATGGAGATGACGTAGGAACCCAGGGACGCAGCCGGTGCGGCAGCGATTTCCTTACAGGTGTTCAGCACTTCGGCGGTGTCTGCCGAAGGCTTGAAGTAGCCCGGCAACAAGGGGCGACGGTTGGCCAGTTCCTTCATCAGGAAGCTGATGCGCGCCTCTTCGTCCCAATCCTCGTACCGGCCAAGGCCCAGGTAGTCGGTGATTTCGGTCATGGCCGCGCAGTGGCGGGTGGAATCCTGACGTACGTCGAGGCGCACCAGGAACAAGCCAAACGTCACAGCCCGACGCAGGCAGTCCAGCAGCGGGCCGTCGGCAATCACACCCATGCCGCAGGTGTGCAGCGACTCGTAGCACAGCTCCAGCGGCTCGAGCAGCTCGCGGTTGTTTTGCAGCACATCGGCGGGCGCCGGCGTGGTGCTGGTCAACGAGGTGTGGGCCCATTGGCGTGTGGCGCGCAGCCGCTCACGCAATTGCTTGAGCAACGCCCGGTAAGGTTCGACGCTGTCACCCACCTTGGCCTGCAATGCCGGGCTGGCCTGTTGCATCGACAGTTCGGAGGCGAGGTGGTCGATGTCGCGCAAGTACAGGTCAGCGGCCATCCAGCGCGCCAGCAACAGCACTTCGCGGGTGACCGGGGCGGTGACGTTGGGGTTGCCGTCGCGGTCGCCGCCCATCCAGGAAGCGAAGCGAATCGGCGCGGCCTCCAGAGGCAGGCGCAGGCCGGTCGCGGCATGCAAAGCGTGATCGGCCTTGCGCAAATAATTCGGGATGGCGTGCCACAACGAATGCTCGATCACCGCAAAGCCCCACTTGGCTTCGTCTACCGGCGTGGGCCGGGTGCGGCGGATTTCTTCGGTGTGCCAGGCTTCGGCGATCAGGCGTTGCAGGCGATTGCGGATCTGCTCGCGCTCGGCGGTGGTGAGGTCGCGGTGATCCTGCAGGGCCAGTTGTGCGGCGATGGCGTCGTATTTCTGGATCAGGGTGCGGCGGGCGACTTCGGTGGGGTGAGCGGTGAGCACCAGTTCGATTTCCAACCGACCCAACTGGCGCGCCAGGGATTCGCTGCTGTGGCCTTCACTCTGCAGGCGCGCCAGCAGTTCCGGCAGCACCCGCGACTCGAACGGCGCCGGGGTTGATTCATCACGGCGGTGGATCAACTGATACTGTTCGGCGATATTGGCCAGGTTGAGAAACTGGTTGAAGGCCCGCGCCACCGGCAGCAGTTCGTCTTCCTTGAGTTGATTGAGGCTGGCGCTCAGCTCTTCGCCGGCCACCTGCTCCGAGGCTGCGCCACGGCGGTCGGCCTTGGCGCCTTTACGGATCTGCTCGATCTTGTCGAGGAATTCATCGCCGTACTGTTCTCGAATCGTGTTGCCCAACAGTTCACCCAGCAGGTGAACATCCTCACGCAAACGTGCATCGATATCGCTCATCAGCCAATCTCCAGCAGAAAATCCGGAACGCTTTGATCTTCAAGAGTGCCGCCCACGGCGACGTCTTACAAGGAACTTTAAACCTTGTGAGTTGCAGCTAGTCTCAACAGTAAGCCGCAGCGTTATCCGCGCTGGCCGGCTGGTCACTCATCATCGCCCGCGTACCGTGGGCTCCATTGAGGTTGCCATGAAAATCCGAGAACTGGCCCAGCATTGGGAAGAAAACGCCAAGGGTCGCCTGACCAAAACCGAATACGCCATCCATCTGGACGTGGAAGCCGCCGCCAGGCTGGCGGCGATCTCCGAGATGTACCCCAAACGCCATACCGAAGAACTGCTCGGCGAGTTGATTGGCGCAGCCCTCGAAGAGCTGGAAGCGAGCTTTCCCTATATCAAGGGCAAGCAGGTGATTGCCACCGATGAGGAAGGCGATCCGCTGTATGAGGATGTCGGCCCAACCCCACGTTTTCTCAGCCTGTCACGGCGTTACCTACACGATTTGTCAGCTCAGTCCGACAAGCAGAAACACTAGTAAACCTGCGCCTCGAACCCCTTAACCTCCCGTATTCAGGGCCTCCCACAGGCCCTGGATACCGCTGCGCCATGCAAAAGTTCCAACTTTTAAACGCTGACCGTTCAGTCAAATATTTTTTTAGGCAAATCGCCATCTTCGCTGAACTATTCAAAAAAGCCTCCGGTCACAGCCAGTAAGCCATCACTTGGAACAGCCGTTTGAATAGGCGTCCTGAGCTAACCGCCGGGCCCCGCAGACACTGCAAGCCGGAGATGGATTTGATGTTTTTCAGGAGTTACCTAATGGAGTTGAAGACGATGAAGACCAGCACTGCCAAAACCTCGTTTAACCACCTGCGCGGGCTTAAATTGGCCGCGCTGGCAATCGGCACCAGCTTCGTACTGGCTGGCTGCGCCGGCAACCCGCCGACCGAGCAATACGCTGTTACCCAATCTGCGGTGAACAGCGCTGTCAGCGCCGGCGGTACCGAGTTCGCAGCCGTGGAGATGAAGTCTGCCCAGGACAAACTGAAGCAAGCTGAAATCGCCATGCACGACAAGAACTACGACGAAGCCCGTCGCCTGGCCGAACAGTCCGAGTGGGACGCTCGCGTAGCAGAGCGTAAAGCCCAGGCTGCCAAGGCCGAACAGGCTGTGAAGGATTCCCAGAAAGCTGTTCAGGAGCTGCGTCAGGAAGGCATGCGCCCGGCTGTGATCCAGCCGCAACAATAAGCCGCCGCCCCTGATTGCATTGCACCCGAAACCGAATTGAAAGGACGACACGACTATGCGTAAACAATTGATGATCCCTGCCCTGCTGGCGATGAGCGTTGCTCTGGCGGCTTGCTCCACCCCGCCGAACCAGAACCTGGAAAATGCTCGGACCAACTTCTCGGCCCTGCAAGCCAACCCGCAAGCCACCAAGGTAGCGGCGCTGGAAACCAAAGACGCCAGCGACTGGCTGGACAAGGCTGACAAGGCCTACCGCGACAAGGAAGACCAGAAGAAGGTCGACCAACTGGCCTACCTGACCAACCAGCGCGTTGAAGTGGCCAAGGACACCATCGTCCTGCGTGAGTCCGAAGCCAAGCTGAAAAACGCCGGTGACGAACGTGCCCGCGCCCTGCTGCAGGCCCGTGACGCGCAGATCAAGCAACTGCAAGACAGCTTGAACGCCAAGCAGACTGATCGCGGCACACTGGTGACCTTTGGTGACGTGCTGTTCGCCACCAACAAGTCAGACCTCAAGTCCAGCGGCCTGGTGAATATCACCAAGCTGGCGCAGTTCCTGCGCGATAACCCGGACCGTAAAGTGATTGTCGAAGGCTACACCGACAGCACCGGTTCCGACTCGTACAACCAGAGCCTGTCCGAGCGCCGCGCCGCTTCCGTACAGCGCGCACTGGCCAACCAGGGTGTGGATATCTCGCGCATCGTGACCCAGGGCTATGGCAAGGAATACCCGGTTGCCGATAACGGCAGCGTTTCGGGCCGCGCCATGAACCGCCGCGTTGAAGTGACCATCTCCAACGACAACCAGCCGGTCAAGCCACGTTCTTCGATGGCCAACTGATCGATTGATGCTGGAAAAAAAACCCACGTTACTGTGGGTTTTTTTTCGGGTCGTCGAACCGGACAGGTCGGTTGGGATCCTCGGCTGGTAGCTCTATCTTCCCGCCGTAGCCATGTTCCGACAGCTTGTCGAGCAAGTGCTTGAGCTTATGATCCTCGGCGTCGAGCATTTCCAGCTTCTCGTGCCCCCTGGGCATGTTCACCATGTTGCTTATTGCAGCAATATCTATCGCCACCTTCTCGCCCCGACTCGTGTAAATCACATCGCTTCTGTGGTGCGTTACGCAATACGGTTCCAGATATTTCCATCATCAACTACGACTGCACCGGAGGGCCCAGCCCGCACACCACGCCGCCCGCTCCGTCGCTGAATGATCGTTTGAGGCCGCATGAAAAATCCCGCCAAATGGCGGGATTCTTTTATTTGCAGGCCAGGAATCAAGAGGTCCCAGTGCGCTTCAAGAGCATCGGGTCAGTAGCTTACTGGCGCCGAGTTATCCTGCTCCGGAGCCGCCTGCCCTTTGAGTTGGGCCAGCTCCGCCTCGAGCCTCTTGAGCCTTTCCTCAAGGCTTTCTTCGCCCTGCGCGCCCTGTGCACCACCGCCTCCTTGGGCGATCTGGTTCTTCAACTTCTGAATCTCTTGTTCCAATTGCTGAAGTCGCGAATCACCTCCCCCCGCACCGGCAGTGAATGGGGAAGACGAGTTGTTTACGCGAGGAATGTCCATTCAAGTGACTCCAAATTAAGTATCCGAGATAACCGATCCAGCGCTGCTGGCCAGTACGGAATCTGTGGCAATCCACTTAAAATGGTTCCAGACCTTTCCCACTTGACTCGCGCTACTGCTCCAATTGCGGCGTTTCCTGCCCCATGCAGCGCACTGCCTGCTTCTTGCTGTTGACCAGTACGCCGGTCAGCCCTTTCTGTTCGGTATCAAACAGCACCAGTACGCCATCAACGCATTGCGCCACCTGGGCGGCCGGGGTCAGGGAGATTTTGTAATCCTCGCCCGGCACGGTCTTGAGCATGGTGAAGTCGCTGAGCAGCAACGCATCCTCGGGCTTGGCGAAGTGCAAATAGCCGTAGTACCACAGGCAGCCAACGGTACCGATGATGGTGCCGATGCCGGTGAGGATCAGGGGGATCATGTTGCGTTCTTCGCTCATTGCGGGTTCTCTGCGTTGGAATTCGGGGCCGCCGGGTAATTGGGGATTTCCCCCAGGCGGCGCAGCCCGTTGAAATGCTGGGGGTCGTCCAGGTAGCGCAGCATCACGGTTTGCCAGGTCTTGTCGGCAAAGGTTTGCACGTGGCCACCCCGGGTCAGTTGCAGCACCCGCGGTGGCGGCGCAGCCTGATACAGACGAATGCCGTTGGAGAGCGGCACGATCGGGTCGTCCAGGCTATGGAACAACAATTTCGGCACGCCGGTCAGCCGGGGCATGGCGTTGATCGCACTGTCGGCGTCCGGCACCAGCCACGACAACGGCACCTGGAATGGCCATGTTAGCCAGGAGGTGCTGAGGGCGAATTGTCCTACGTCACGATAACTGGCCGGCACACCGTCCAGTACCAGCGCCTTGAGCTGCGGCTGACGTTCGGGATGTTCCGCCAGGTAGTGCACCACTAGCGCGCCGCCCAGGCTTTGGCCCAGCACGATCAGTGGCTGGCCCTGGGTTTCGGGGGCGCTGTCGATCCACTTGAAAGCGGCGTCGATGTCCTGGTAAACCGCCGGCAGCGAAGGTTCGCCTTCGGACAACCCGTAGCCGCGATAGTCCACCAACAGCACTTGATAGCCCTGCTCCGGCAGCCACCAGCTGCCGCCGAGGTGCCAGGCGAGATTGCCGCCGTTGCCGTGCAGGT
>NZ_JACARK010000336.1:0-3308 GCF_013386655.1 Pseudomonas sp. K5002
GCTGGTGCCGATGAGCGTGCTCACGCTGCTGATCGTCTGGCGCCACCGGGGCAATTTACGCGACCTGTTTGCCGGGCGCGAACGGCATTTTTAAATACGCCCGGTGAACCCGGCTCACGTTCGCCCGTTACAGCGGCGGCAACTGCTCCATCGGCCAGCGCGCCTGCACGCTGATTGCCAGGCTTTCATGCTGCCCGGCCTGCAAACGCTGGCAACCGGCATAGGCGATCATCGCGCCGTTGTCGGTGCAGAATTCGGGACGCGCATAAAACACGTCGCCCTTCATGTCGCCGAGCATTTTCTCCAGGGAGCTGCGCAGCGCCTTGTTCGCGCTGACGCCGCCCGCGATCACCAGGCGCTTCATGCCCGCCTGCTTCAGGGCCCGCTTGCACTTGATGGTCAAAGTCTCCACCACGGCTTGCTGGAACGCCAGCGAGATGTCGCAACGGGCTTGCTCACTGTCGTCTCCGGCGCTGACGCTCTGCTGCCAGGTGTTCAGGGCAGAGGTTTTCAGGCCGCTGAAGCTGAACATCAGGCCAGGGCGATCGCACATCGGGCGCGGGAAGGTATAGCGCCCCGGAACGCCTTTTTCTGCCAAGCGGGCGATTTCCGGGCCGCCCGGATAATTGAGGCCCATCATCTTCGCAGTCTTGTCGAAAGCTTCACCGGCAGCGTCGTCCAGGCTTTCGCCCAGCAGCGTGTATTGACCGATCCCGTCGACCTGAACCAGCTGCGTATGGCCGCCTGAAACCAACAAAGCGACGAACGGGAACGCTGGCGGGTTTTCTTCCAGCATCGGTGCCAGTAAATGGCCTTCCATGTGGTGCACACCAAGGGCCGGAATGCCCCAGGCAAATGCCAGCGCCTGGGCGCAAGAGGCCCCAACCAGCAGGGCTCCGACCAATCCGGGGCCTGCGGTATAGGCAATGGCGTCGATCTCGGTCGGCACGCAGCCGGCCTCGTCCAGCACCTGGCGAATCAATGGCAGCATGCGTTTCACATGATCACGGCTGGCCAGCTCCGGCACCACGCCACCATAGGCGCGATGCAGGTCGATCTGACTGAACAGTGCGTCGGCCAAAAGCCCGCGTTCACTGTCGTAAAGTGCGACACCGGTTTCGTCGCACGAGGTTTCTAATCCCAGAACTAGCATGGGTTTGCGCCTTGTAGAGGCTGAATTCGAAGGCGCGCATAATAGTCGCCACTCCCCCTCCCGACTAGCGGTTTTCGATCAGAGGCTTTGCATTCCGGGCAATGAGGGGTTAACATCCGCAACCCTTAAAAACCGACGACCTCAGCCGCGAATTTTTTGCGACGAGAACGTTGATTCCCGGTAATGAAAGAAGGTAGCTCTGGATGCCAGCCGTCAAAGTAAAAGAGAACGAACCCTTCGACGTAGCTCTGCGTCGTTTCAAGCGCTCCTGCGAAAAAGCCGGTGTTCTGGCTGAAGTTCGTAGCCGCGAATTTTACGAGAAGCCAACTTCTGAGCGTAAGCGTAAAGCAGCAGCCGCTGTTAAGCGTCACGCCAAGAAAGTTCAGCGCGAGCAGCGCCGCGCCGTTCGTCTGTACTAATACACAGACGTTCGTAGCAAGCTTCTGCCAAGCCCGGCCCTCAGCCGGGCTGTTGGCATTTGCGGATATCGCTTGATGCTTCACCGTTGACGCCGCACACGCGACTGAAACGAACTGCTTCACACGTCAGGACTGGCTCTTTTGCCAGCGGTGCACGTCTCTTCTGACGAGCCTAACAAGGCTACTGACGAGCACACTTATTTTTTAACAGGCGATCAACAGGTCGGCTGCGCCCACCGATGAGCTTCCGAGGCCCCCACATGGCCAAGACCGGACTCCCGGGCAACATTTCTACGCCGGGCACTGATCGGAACTAACGTCAGTGAATGTTCGGCAGATACACTTCCTGACAGACCAAGCAGACGACAGTAGATCGAGCCGCACAACACGCGCGCCTTGAGCACTTTGCGGGCCCTCTTTTACACGCAGTGATGACGAGAACGCCATGGCCGGGCTAATTCCCCAGAGCTTTATTGACGACCTTCTGAACCGCACCGACATCGTCGATGTTGTCAGCTCGCGCCTGCAGATGAAAAAGGCCGGTAAGAACTACACCGCCTGCTGCCCGTTCCACAAGGAAAAGACTCCGTCGTTCAGCGTCAGCCCCGACAAGCAGTTCTACTACTGCTTCGGCTGCGGCGCTGGCGGCAACGCCCTCGGCTTCATCATGGACCACGACAACCTGGACTTCCCTCAGGCCGTCGAGGAACTGGCGAAAGCCGCCGGCATGGAAATCCCCCGCGAAGAAAGTGGCCGCCCGCACAAACCGCGGCAACCCACCGATTCGCCGCTGTACCCGCTGCTTACCGCTGCTGCCGACTTTTACCGCCAGGCACTGAAAAGCCACCCGCAGCGCAAAGCCGCCGTCGATTACCTCAAGGGCCGCGGCCTGACCGGTGAAATCGCCCGCGACTTCGGCCTCGGCTTCGCCCCGCCGGGCTGGGACAACCTGTACAAGCACCTGAGCAGCGACACACTGCAGCAAAAAGCCATGATCGACGCCGGCCTGTTGGTGGAAAACGCCGAGACCGGCAAGCGTTATGACCGCTTCCGCGACCGCGTGATGTTCCCGATCCGCGACAGCCGCGGCCGCATCATCGCGTTCGGCGGCCGGGTGCTGGGGGACGACAAGCCCAAATACCTGAACTCACCGGAAACCCCGGTGTTTCATAAAGGCCAGGAACTCTACGGCCTGTTTGAAGCGCGCAAGAACAATCGCAACCTCGACGAAATCATCGTGGTTGAAGGCTATATGGACGTGATTGCCCTGGCCCAGCAAGGTTTGCGCAACGCCGTGGCGACCCTGGGCACCGCGACCAGCGAAGAGCACTTGAAGCGCCTGTTTCGCGTGGTGCCCAACGTACTGTTTTGCTTCGACGGCGACCAGGCCGGCCGCAACGCAGCGTGGCGTGCCCTTGAGTCGACCCTGTCGAGCCTGCAGGACGGGCGGCGCGCACGCTTCCTGTTCCTGCCCGAAGGTGAAGACCCGGACACCCTGGTCCGCTCCGAAGGCACCGACGCGTTCCGCGCGCGCATCAACCAACACGCACAACCGCTGGCCGATTACTTTTTCCAGCAACTGACCGAAGAGTCCGACCCGCGCTCCCTCGAAGGCAAGGCCCACATGGTCACCCTCGCGGCACCGCTGATCGACAAGGTTCCGGGCGCCAACCTGCGCACCCTGATGCGCCAGCGCCTGCTGGAAATCACCGGCTTGAGTGGCGAGGCCGTCAGCC
>NZ_JACARK010000337.1:0-14113 GCF_013386655.1 Pseudomonas sp. K5002
CCGTGATCGAGGCCCGTGGCAGCAAGCACGTCACTGGCGCCCGTGTTGCGGCCATCGATGTCAAAGCTCATAAAGTCACCAGCCCCGGCGAGTGGCTGGAGTGCGACCTGGTCGCCAGCTCCGGCGGCTACAGCCCGGTGGTCCACCTGGCCTCGCACCTGGGCGGCAAGCCGACCTGGCGTGAAGACATCCTCGGTTTTGTACCGGGCGAAGCACCGCAGAAACGCGTGTGCGTCGGTGGCATCAATGGCGTCTACGGCCTCGGCGATTCCCTGGCCGACGGTTTTGAAGGTGGCGTGCGCGCTGCCAGCGAAGCCGGGTTTGCGCCGGTGGAAGGTACGCTGCCAAAAGCCTTGAGCCGTCTGGAAGAACCGACCCTGGCGCTGTTCCAGGTACCTCACGAGAAAGCTACCGCACGGGCGCCGAAGCAATTTGTCGACCTGCAGAATGACGTCACCGCGGCCGCCATCGAACTCGCCACCCGCGAGGGTTTCGAGTCGGTGGAGCACGTCAAGCGCTACACCGCACTGGGCTTCGGCACTGACCAGGGCAAGCTCGGCAACGTCAACGGCCTGGCCATCGCGGCCCGTTCGCTGAATGTGACCATCCCGCAGATGGGCACCACCATGTTCCGTCCCAACTACACGCCGGTGACCTTCGGCGCGGTAGCAGGCCGGCACTGTGGGCACATCTTCGAGCCGGTGCGCTACACCGCGCTGCAAGCCTGGCACGTGAAAAACGGCGCCGAGTTTGAGGACGTCGGCCAGTGGAAACGCCCATGGTATTTCCCGCGCAACGGTGAAGACCTGGACGCCGCAGTGAAGCGCGAATGCCTGGCCGTGCGTGACAGCGTCGGCCTGCTGGACGCGTCCACCCTCGGCAAGATCGATATCCAGGGCCCGGATGCCCGCGAGTTCCTCAACCGCATCTACAGCAACGCCTGGACCAAGCTCGACGTGGGCAAGGCCCGCTACGGCCTGATGTGCAAGGAAGACGGCATGGTCTTCGACGACGGCGTGACTGCCTGCCTCGCCGACAACCACTTCCTGATGACCACCACCACCGGCGGCGCAGCACGCGTACTCCAGTGGCTGGAAATCTACCAGCAGACCGAATGGCCAGACCTCAAGGTGTACTTCACCTCGGTCACCGACCACTGGGCAACCATGACCTTGTCCGGCCCCAACAGCCGCAAGCTGTTGAGCGAAGTCACCGACATCGACCTGGACAAGGACGGCTTCCCGTTCATGACCTGGAAAGAAGGCCTGGTGGGCGGCGTGCCGGCGCGGGTGTTCCGGATTTCGTTTACCGGTGAGCTGTCGTACGAAGTCAACGTGCAGGCCGACTACGCCATGGGCGTGCTCGAGAAAATCGTCGAGGCCGGCAAGAAGTACAACCTGACGCCTTATGGCACCGAAACCATGCACGTGCTGCGGGCCGAGAAGGGTTTCATCATCGTCGGCCAGGATACCGACGGCTCGATGACCCCGGACGACCTGAACATGGGCTGGTGTGTAGGCCGTACCAAACCGTTCTCGTGGATTGGCTGGCGCGGGATGAATCGCGAAGACTGTGTGCGTGAAGACCGCAAGCAGCTTGTCGGACTCAAGCCGATCGACCCGAACGTGTGGCTGCCGGAAGGCGCGCAGTTGGTGTTCGACGCCAAGCAGACGATCCCGATGAAGATGGTCGGCCACGTCACCTCCAGTTATGCCCATAACTCCCTCGGTTATTCGTTTGCCATGGGCGTGGTGAAGGGCGGCTTGAAGCGCATCGGCGAGCGGGTGTTTGCACCGCTGGCGGATGGCAGCGTGATCGAGGCGGAGATTGTTTCTTCGGTGTTCTTTGATCCTAAAGGCGACCGCCAGAACATCTGACACCTGATCGTTCCCACGCTCCGCGTGGGAATGCATCCCGGGGCGCTCTGCGCCCCAAGAGCGGACGCAGAGCGTCCATGGCGGCATTCCCACGCAGAGCGTGGGAACGATCAAATTCAACACAGGTGCTTTATGACAGCAGCCAATGTTTACCAACAACGCCCCACCTCCGGAGCCAAGGCCGAGTCGTCGCTGCACCATGCCGACCTCGCCAGCCTGGTAGGCAAGGGCCGCAAGAATGCCGGCGTGACCGTGCGTGAAAAGAAACTGCTGGGCCACCTGACCATTCGTGGCGATGGCCATGACGCAGCCTTCGCCGCCGGTGTGCACAAAGCCTTGGGTATCGAATTGCCCGGTGCCCTGCAAGTCATCGTCAAGGGTGAGACCAGCCTGCAATGGCTCGGTCCGGATGAGTGGTTGCTGGTAGTGCCAGGTGGTGAGGAATTCGCCGCCGAGAAAAGCTTGCGTGAGGCGCTGGGTGATTTGCATATCCAGGTCGTCAACGTCAGCGGCGGCCAGCAGATTCTCGAACTCAGCGGCCCCAACGTGCGCGATGTGCTGATGAAATCCACCAGCTACGACGTGCACCCCAACAGCTTCCCGGTGGGCAAGGCGGTGGGCACGGTGTTTGCCAAGTCGCAATTGGTGATTCGCCATACTGCTGAAGACACCTGGGAGCTGGTGATTCGTCGCAGCTTCTCGGATTACTGGTGGCTGTGGTTGCAGGATGCGGCGGCTGAGTATGGTTTAAGCGTCCAGGCCTGATCGTTCCCACGCTCCGCGTGGGAATGCATCCCGGGACGCTCCGCGTCCCAAGAGCGGACGCAGAGCGTCCATTGCGGCGTTCCCACGCAGAGCGTGGGAACGATCAAGGAGTCACGAATAATGAGCCGCGTACCCGATACATGGATTTTGACCGCCGACTGCCCCAGCGTGCTCGGCACGGTGGACGCGGTCACTCGCTACCTGTTCGAGCAGGGCTGCTACGTCACTGAGCACCACTCCTTCGATGACCGGCTCTCGGGCCGGTTCTTCATCCGCGTGGAGTTCCGCCAGCCCGATGGTTTCGACGAACAAGCCTTCCGCGATGGCCTGGCCACCCGTGGCGAAGCCTTCGGCATGATCTTCGAACTGACCGCGCCGAACTACCGGCCGAAAGTGGTGATCATGGTCTCCAAGGCCGATCACTGCCTCAACGATTTGCTCTACCGCCAGCGCATCGGCCAACTGTCGATGGACGTGGTCGCCGTAGTCTCCAACCACCCGGACCTCAAGCCCCTGGCCGACTGGCACCAGATTCCCTATTACCACTTTCCCCTGGACCCCAACGACAAGCCGTCGCAGGAGCGCCAGGTGTGGCAGGTGATCGAAGAGTCCGGCGCCGAGCTGGTGATTCTTGCGCGCTACATGCAAGTGCTGTCGCCGGAGCTGTGCCGCAAGCTTGACGGTAAAGCCATCAACATCCACCACTCCCTGCTGCCCGGTTTCAAGGGCGCCAAGCCGTATCACCAAGCCTACAACAAGGGGGTGAAACTGGTGGGCGCTACTGCGCATTACATCAATAACGATTTGGACGAAGGCCCGATCATCGCCCAGGGCGTGGAGGTGGTGGACCACAGTCACTATCCGGAAGATTTGATTGCCAAGGGACGGGATATCGAAGGCCTGACCCTGGCCCGGGCCGTGGGGTATCACATTGAGCGGCGGGTGTTCTTGAACGCCAATCGGACAGTGGTGCTCTGATGGACGCCTTCGCGAGCAAGCCCGCTCCCACATTCGACCGCATTTCAAAGGTAGGACTCGGTCAACTGTGGGAGCGGGCTTGCTCGCGAAGAGGCCCTTACTAACAACGCAAAAACAGCATCTGTACCCGAGCACTTAAACGCGCTGCCTGCCTGGGCAACGCGGTTCCATAAAAACAACAGCGAGGTGAAAGCATGTCTGGTAATCGTGGTGTCGTGTATCTCGGCAACGGCAAGGTCGAAGTACAGAAAATCGACTATCCCAAAATGCAGGACCCCCGTGGCAGGAAGATTGAGCACGGCGTCATCCTGCGCGTGGTCTCCACCAACATCTGCGGCTCCGACCAACACATGGTGCGCGGCCGCACCACTGCCCAGACCGGCCTGGTCCTGGGCCACGAAATCACCGGCGAAGTGATCGAGAAGGGCAGCGACGTCGAGAACCTGAAGATCGGCGACCTGGTGTCGGTGCCGTTCAACGTCGCATGCGGCCGTTGCCGTTCCTGCAAAGAGCAGCACACCGGCGTGTGCCTGACCGTCAACCCGGCCCGTGCCGGTGGCGCCTACGGCTATGTCGACATGGGCGACTGGACTGGCGGCCAGGCCGAATACGTGCTGGTGCCTTACGCCGACTTCAACCTGTTGAAACTGCCGGACCGCGACAAGGCCATGGAGAAAATCCGCGACCTGACCTGCCTCTCCGACATCCTGCCCACCGGCTACCACGGCGCAGTCACTGCGGGCGTTGGCCCGGGCAGCACGGTCTACATCGCCGGTGCCGGTCCGGTAGGCCTGGCGGCTGCCGCTTCCGCTCGCCTGCTGGGCGCTGCGGTGGTGATCATCGGTGACGTCAACCCGATCCGCCTGGCCCACGCCAAGGCCCAGGGTTTTGAAATTGCCGACCTGTCGAAAGACACCCCGCTGCACGAACAGATCGCTGCGTTGCTGGGCGAGCCGGAAGTGGATTGCGCCGTCGATGCCG
This sequence comes from Pseudomonas sp. K5002, assembly GCF_013386655.1. Taxonomy (NCBI): domain Bacteria; kingdom Pseudomonadati; phylum Pseudomonadota; class Gammaproteobacteria; order Pseudomonadales; family Pseudomonadaceae; genus Pseudomonas; species Pseudomonas sp. K5002. The sequence continues at coordinate 4,602 of NZ_JACARK010000337.1, forward strand.
TGGGTTTCGAAGCGCGTGGCCATGGTCATGAAGGGGCCAAGGCAGAGGCTCCGGCCACCGTGCTCAACTCGTTGATGGGCGTGGTGCGGGTGGCTGGCAAAATCGGTATTCCGGGCCTGTACGTCACCGAAGACCCGGGTGCCGTGGATGCCGCTGCAAAAATGGGCAGCCTGAGCATTCGTTTCGGCCTGGGCTGGGCCAAGTCCCACAGCTTCCACACCGGGCAAACCCCTGTGATGAAGTACAACCGCCAACTGATGCAGGCGATCATGTGGGACCGTATCAACATTGCCGACATCGTCGGTGTGGAAGTCATCAGCCTGGATGACGCGCCACGCGGTTACGGTGAGTTCGATGCGGGCGTGCCGAAGAAGTTTGTGATTGATCCGCACAAGTTGTTCAGCGCGGCTTAAATCGCGGGCAATTAAAAAGGCGACCTCAGGGTCGCCTTTTTTGCATCTGCGGTTGGGTGGGAGAATCAGCGGATCGCCAAAGCCCCCTGATACACCGTTGGCCCCGTCGGCTGCTTGCTCACCGAGCCACCCTTGGTTTCCGAACTGACCATCAGTGTCACCGGTTTACTGATCGACTCCTGCTGGCGAGGGTTGATGCCGATAATGCCTTTGCCGTCTTCCGGCAGCAGGCCCAGCGACACTGGCGTGCCGTCAGCCGGAACCGCCCACAGCTCCAGGCTTTGGTCCGGAGCCGGTGCGGTGGCGGCAATCGGCTGCACTTCGAGGTAATCCTTGTGGGCCACGATCTGCGTGGCCGGTTGCTGGGTGGTGTTCACCAGCAGCGCGGCAGCCTTGACGCTGTCCTGGGTGTAGAGGGCGCCGCCGACGCCTGCCACTATCACCAAACAGGCGCCGACGAACAGGCGTGGGCGGTTCCAGAATGAAGGCTTGTGCTCAATCACTTGGGGGTTGATCGCAGTCATTAGGCTCTTCCTGACATGTTTTGTAGTCTTTCATGGACCCGGTTAACGGCGATCGGTTCCTCATCCGTCGTATTGAGCCTCGGATCAGAGTGATGCCAATTGGCCCTGGTACAGCACCGGCCCGGTGGGTTGTCCGGTCGGCGAGCCGCCCTCAGGCTCAAGGCTCACTGCCAGGGTCAGCGGCGCCGTCAGCAGCGCCTGGTGTTCTTTGCTCAACTGGATTCGGCCGTTACCCGACACCGGCAACAACCCCAGGGAGATGGGTTTGCCGCCTGCCGGGATTGCCCACAGTTCCAACGCGCGGGCCGGCTCCACGGCCGCCAGGGTCAGCGGTTCCACTTGCAGGTGATCCGCGTAGGCCTGGATCTTCAGCGCCGGCTGCTGATCAGCCGCCACCAGCGTAGCGTTGTACTCCACCCCAAGGTCGCGCTGGTACAACACACCCACCAATACCGCGATCACCACCCCGCACGCCGCTACCAGCAAGCGCAGGTTCATCCAGAACGGTTTCTTCGCCGGCATATGCAGCACTTGCGGCTCAATGCGCGCCTTGATCCCTTCCCATACGTGGTCCGGCACCGGCCGTTCAGGCAGCGGCCCGGTGAGGCTGGCGAGGGCATCCTGCCAGTGCCCGAGTTCGACGCGCAGCGCCGCGTCATCCCGCAGCAGCGCTTCAAAGCGCCGGCGGGCGGTGGCAGGCATCAGCCCGATGGCGTAGTCAGCCGCCAGGGCGCGGCGCAGGGCGGTGGTCTGGTAGTTCATGATTCAAGGCACCTGCGCAAGCGCTCCATGCCGCGGCGAATCCAGGATTTGACCGAGCCCAGGGGCGCGGCCAGATGTTCGGCCAATTCCGAGCACGACAAGCCCTGGAAGTAAGCCACGGTGATCGATTGACGCTGCATGCCTTCGAGGCTGTCGAGGCAGCGGTTCAGGGCGAGGGCTTCACGCTCGCTGTCGAGCTGTTCATGGGCGCTGGGGCTTTCGTCGGCCGTGGCGTCCTCCTGGCCTTCGTTCAAGGGTTGTTCGCGGTGTTTGCGCAACTGGTCGATCGCCAGGTTGCGGGTGATATTGACCATCCAGGTCATGGGCGCCGACAGATGGGCCTCATAGCGTGAGGCGTTGTACCAGATGCGCACGAAGCTTTCCTGCAACACCTCCTCGGCCAGATCCTTGCGACCCATGAAACGCAAGGCAACACCATGCAAACGCGGGGAAACGCTGCGATAGAGCGTTTCGAACGCCTGGCGATTACCCAGTGAACACTGGGCCAGCAATTGCCGTAGCTGATCTGCATCGTGGGTCGAAATAGGGCTTCTCCAGGCGCTTGCAACAGGGCGATGGGACGGCGCACGGTAAAGAGGGCAGGCTGAGGTTAGTCCAGCTTGGGCATTCATTCCATCTACCTCCGTGCGGCTCGTGGTGGATATACGCAGCGCAAGGCGCATCGGATGCAGTGGTTTTCTGAACTAATCTGCAGGGAGGGAACAATCCTTCGGCGTACCCAGTCAAACTCCTGCTTTTTGCGCTTACTTTCAGAGGTTGTCTTGATGAAGATTTCACGCGGTTTTGCCCTGTCCTGCCTGTTGACCGTGGCGGCCAGCCCGGTATTTGCGGCAGGTTTCAGCCTCGGCGACGTGGCCAATGCCGTGTCCGGTGCACAAGGTGGCGACAAGGCAGCAGCGGCTGCACCCACTTCACAGACCGCTGGTCTGCTGCAGGCACTGACCTCGCAATTGAACGTGACCCCGGAGCAGGCCGTCGGCGGTACCGGCGCAATGCTGGGCCTGGCCAAGAATAAATTGGGCGGCGGTGATTACTCGCAACTGACCAAAAGCGTACCGGGCCTGGACAAGCTCTCCGGCAGCAACTCCCTGGGCAGCCTCGGCGCCCTGAGCGGCATGCTCGGCCAGAGCGGCGGCAGCAAGACCTCGGGCCTGGACGGCGTGTTGGGTAACGTGAAGAACACCAACGACCTGAACACCGCGTTCAGCGCGCTGGGCATGGACAGTGGGATGGTTGGCCAGTTTGCGCCGGTTATCCTGAAATACCTGGGCGGCCAGGGCGCCAGCGAATCGGTGCTGGGCAAACTGGCTTCGGCCTGGGGCACTGGCGGCTAAGACCGCTCCGCGCGCAGTTGGGCGATGCGCGCATCCTTCTCCATCCAGAGCTGGTTGACCCAGTTCTGGACGGTCTGGCGAAACGCCGGATCGTTCTCGTAATCCCCCTGCCACAACGCCGGATCCAGCTCTCGGGTACGGATATCCACGATCACCTTCGGCACCGCACCACTGATCAAGTCCCAGAAGCCAGGAATGTTTTCCTGTGGATAAACCACGGTGACGTCGAGCACCGCATCCAGCTGTTCACCCAACGCCGCGAGCACGAACGCCACGCCACCCGCCTTGGGCTTGAGCAGGCGCTCGAAGGGTGAAGCCTGCTGTTTGCGCTTGGCCGGGGTGAACCGCGTGCCTTCCAGGTAATTCACCACGGTGACCGGCTGGCGCTTGAACAACTCGCAGGCCTCCTTGGTGATCTTCAGGTCCTGCCCTGCCAGTTCAGGGTGCTTGGCCAGGAATGCCTTGCTGTAGCGCTTCATGAACGGGTAATCCAGCGCCCACCAGGCCAGGCCCAGGAAGGGTACCCAGATCAGTTCCTTTTTCAGGAAGAACTTGAAGAACGGCGTGCGCCGGTTGAGGGCCTGGATCAGTGCGGGGATGTCGACCCAGGATTGATGGTTGCTGATCACCAGATAAGAAGTGTCCCCCCGCAGGTCGCCGCCGCCGCGAATGTCCCATTGGGTAGGGATGCACAGGGCGAAGATCAGCTTGTCGATCTCGGCCCAGGTTTCGGCGATCCACATGACGGCCCAGGACGCATAGTCACGAAAGCGACCGGGGGCCACCAGCTTGAGCAGGGCAAACACCATCAGCGGCCCGAACAGCACCAGGGTGTTGAGCAACAGCAGCAATGTGACGAAACAGCCGGTGAGCAGGCGGCGCATAAGTAACTCTTGGAATCATTTTTGGCCCGCCATGATAAGCAGCTTGGGTCTGGAGACCAAATCGCAAATAAGCTTACGAATGTTTCACAGCGGGCTGGGTATGCTCTGTGATCTAACTAAGCAGTGAATTTGCAGTCTAGAATTGGCCCACTTATTCCAAGGAAACCTCCTACGTGAAATCCATCCTTGCCCTGCTAACGCTGGTGGCCTTGCCTGTCATGGCCGCTGAGCCGACCCTTTACGGTCGCTACGAATACATCCAACTGCCGGAAATCGGTGAGACCTTCAAGGCCAAGATGGACACCGGCGCGCTGACCGCCTCGCTGTCGGCCCGGGACATCGAGACCTTCACCCGTGATGGCGATGACTGGGTACGCTTCCGCCTCGGCGGCAAGGACGCCACCAACAAGGTGTACGAGCACAAGGTTTCGCGCATCAGCAAAATCAAGAGCCGCGCCGACGAAGATGACGACAAGGACGAAGCCACCGTGGCCAAGCGCCCGGTGATCGACCTGGAAATGTGCCTGGGCAACGTCAAGCGCACCGTCGAGGTCAACCTCACCGACCGCAGCAGCTTCAACTACCCGCTGCTGATCGGCGCCAAGGCCCTGCGTGAATTCGGCGCTGCAGTAAACCCGGCCCGCCGTTACACTGCGGACAAACCGGACTGCTGACGGAACACCATGGCGCATATCCTGATTGTCGAAGACGAAGCGGCTATCGCCGACACGCTGATTTTCGCCCTGCAAGGCGAGGGCTTCACCACCACCTGGTTGAGCCTCGGCCAGGCGGCGCTGGCCCATCAGCGGCAAACCCCGGCGGACCTGGTCATCCTCGACATCGGCCTGCCGGACATCACCGGCTTCGAAACCTGCAAGCAACTGCGGCGTTTCAGCGAAGTACCGGTGATGTTCCTCAGCGCCCGGGACGGTGAGATCGACCGCGTGGTGGGTCTTGAGATCGGCGCTGACGACTATGTAGTCAAGCCGTTCAGCCCGCGGGAAGTGGCAGCGCGGGTACGGGCCATTCTCAAGCGCGTGGGCCCCGGTGCTGCTCCGGCGGTGTTCCAGGTGGACCTGGAGCGCATGCAGATCAGTTATCGCGGCCAGCCCCTGAGCCTCACTCGCCATGAATTCCGTCTGCTGCACAGCCTTTTGGAGCAACCCGAGCGCGTGTTCAGCCGCGAGCAACTGCTGGATGCGGTGGGCGTGGCGGCGGACGCAGGCTACGAGCGCAATATCGACAGCCACATCAAAAGCGTGCGCAGCAAATTGCGCGCGGTGGCGCCCGAGGCGGAGCCCATCCAGACCCATCGCGGCCTTGGCTACAGCTACAGCCCGGGCAACAGCTGATGCGCCTGGGGATTCGGTTCTTCCTGGTGTACGCATTGTTTATCGGCCTGACCGGCTACTTCGTACTCAGCACCGTGATGAAGGAAATCCGCCCCGGTGTGCGCCAGTCCACCGAAGAAACCCTGGTGGACACCGCCAACCTGCTGGCGGAAATCCTGCGCGACGATGTGAAGAACGGCACCCTCGGCCAGAGCCACTGGCCCGAACTGCTCAAGGCCTACGGTGAGCGTCAGCCCGGCGCGAATATCTGGGGCCTGCCGAAAAACCAGGTCAACCACCGCATCTACGTCACCGACGCCAAGGGCATTGTGCTGCTGGACTCCAGCGGCGAGGCCGTAGGCGAGGATTACTCGAAGTGGAATGACGTGTACCTGACCCTGCGCGGCGAATACGGTGCGCGCTCGACCCGCAGCGAACTGGACGACCCTGCCTCTTCGGTGATGCACGTCGGCGCGCCGATCCGCGATAGCGGGCAGATCATCGGCGTGGTTACTGTGGCCAAGCCCAACAGTTCACTGCAACCCTATGTGGACCGCACCGAAGACCGGCTGCTGTGGTACGGCGCCGGGCTGGTCGCCCTGGGCTTGCTGTTTGGTGCGCTGTTGTCGTGGTGGTTGAGTGTCGCACTGCGCCGGCTGACGGCGTATGCCCAGGCGGTGAGTGAAGGCCGGCGTGCCGAGTTGCCGCACTATCGCGGCGGTGAACTGGAGCAGTTGTCCACCGCCGTGGAACACATGCGCACCCAGCTGGAAGGCAAGGCGTACGTCGAACGTTATGTGCACACCCTGACCCACGAATTGAAAAGCCCGCTGGCGGCGATTCGTGGTGCGGCGGAGCTGTTGCAGGGCGACATGTCCCGTGACCAGCAGCAGCGTTTCGTGAGCAATATCGACAGTGAAAGTGCGCGCTTGCAGCAGTTGATCGAACGCCTGCTGAACCTGGCGCAGGTGGAGCAGCGCCAGGGCCTTGAGGACCAGGCCAGCCTGTCCTTGGCGGCGCTGGTGGACGAAGTGCTCAGAGCTCAATGTGCGCGCATTGAAGGCGCCGGGTTGCAGGTCGAGCAGGCGATTGACGCGGATCTGCAGGTGTACGGCGAGCCGTTCCTGCTGCGCCAGGCACTGGGTAACCTGCTGGAAAACGCACTGGATTTCACACCGCCCGGTGGCACATTGCGGTTCAGCGCCAAGGCCTTGGATGACGGGATCGAATTCACCCTGTTCAACCAGGCCGACGCCATTCCCGAGTACGCGTTGCCGCGCCTGAGCGAGCGCTTCTATTCCCTGCCGCGCCCGGCCAGCGGGCGCAAGAGCACCGGCCTTGGGCTGAATTTTGTCGAAGAGGTGATGAAGCTGCACGGCGGCTCATTGCAGATCGGCAACGTGCCCGGCGGCGTGCAGGTAAAGCTGCATCTCCACACAGTCTCCACATTCCCTTCATAAATCCCCCTTAAGCGCCCGCCAGACTCTCCCCCATCAAAACAGGGAGAGCTTCATGAACCGCAATCTGCTTTTCAAATTGGGCGCCATCGCGCTGCTGATCGTGCTGTTGTTGATTCCGTTGCTGATGATCCACGGGGTGATTACCGACCGTCAGCAACTGCGCGACGACGTCTTGCAGGATATCGCCCGCAGTTCCAGCTACAGCCAGCGCCTCAATGGCCCGGTGCTGGTGGTGCCTTATCGCAAGACCGTCCGGGAGTGGAAGCTCAATGAAAAGCTCAACGAACGCTACGAAGAAACCCGCGAGGTGCGTGGTCATCTGTATTTCCTGCCGGAGCAATTTGCCCTCGACGGGCAGGTGCAAACCGAAGTGCGCGCCCGGGGCATCTACCAGGCGCGGTTGTTCCACGCCGACAGCCGTATCAGTGGGCGGTTTGTGTTGCCGGAGCAGTGGGGCATCACGGAAAACTTTGCCGATTACCGCTTTGAGCCGGCGTATCTGGCAGTGGGTATCAGCGACATTCGCGGCATCGAAAATGCGTTGAAGCTGGAGCTGGGCAGCCAGCAACTGGCGTTTTCCCCGGGCACTCAAGTGGCTTGGCTGGGGGAGGGTGTGCACGTGATGCTGCCCGAGCAGGACAGCCACAATCCGTCACCTTTTGACTTCGCCTTTGACCTGCGCCTGCAAGGAACCGAGCAGTTGCAAGTGGTGCCGGTGGGCAAGACCAGCCAGGTCAAGCTCGCGTCCAACTGGCCGCACCCCAGCTTTATCGGCAACTTCCTGCCGACCCAGCGCGAGGTCACCGCCCAAGGCTTCAGCGCCAATTGGCAGACCACATTCTTCTCCACCAACCTGGAAGAAGCACTGCGCGGTTGCCTGGCCGAGCGCGGCTGTGACGACTTCAACAGCCGCAGCTTCGGCGTGAGCTTTATCGACCCGGTGGACCAGTACCTCAAGAGCGATCGGGCGATCAAATATGCGCTGCTGTTCATTGCCCTGACGTTTGCCGGTTTCTTCCTGTTCGAGGTGCTCAAGAGCCTGGCGGTGCACCCGATCCAGTACGCGCTGGTGGGGGTTGCCCTGGCGTTTTTCTACCTGCTGCTGTTGTCGTTGTCCGAGCACATCGGGTTTGGCCCGGCTTACCTGATATCGGCGGCGGCCTGTGTGTTGCTGATCGGGTTTTACGTCTGCCATGTGCTGCGCAGTGTCGCCCATGGCCTGGGGTTTTCAGCAGGGTTGGCGGCGTTGTATGGCTTGCTGTACGGGTTGCTGAGTGCCGAGGATTACGCGTTGTTGATGGGCTCGTTGCTGCTGTTCGGGTTGCTGGGCACGGTGATGGTGCTGACCCGCAAGCTGGATTGGTATGGGGTGGGCAAACGCAAGGAGGTGGGTGATGAGTAGGTCGTTGGGGTTGCGGGAAGATCAGCAAGAGGGCGCGCAGTTAGTGGTGAGGATTAACGCGCTATTCCCTGTGGCCCGGGAGCTTTTTGTGGCGAGGGAGCTTNNTGGAGCATCGACGGCCGCTGACTCACCTCGGCATACCACGCCGCCAGCTTCGGATGGCTCGACCGCCACTGCATGTCCGGGTGGCGGAAGTCCAGATAAGCCAGTGCACACGCCACGCTGATCGCGGCCACGTCAAACGGCCCGGCCAGTTCGGCGATGGCGTCCTGTTCGAGCATGTCGAGGGCGCGGCGGATCTTGTCGCGCTGGCCTTCCAGCCACAGGTCCCAATGTTTTTCCTCGGGGCGCATGGCGGTTTCATAACGCACCAGTACGGCGGCATCCATGATGCCGTCGGCGGTCGAGGCCAGGGTCAGGCGCCACCAGCGGGCCGGGCCGTTCCGGGGGATCAGTGGAATCCCGGTGTGTTGGTAGTCGAGGTAATCGAGGATCACCCGGCTGTCGTGCAGCGCATTGCCGTCGGCCAGGCGCAGGGCGGGGATCTTGCCCAGCGCGTTGTCCTGGATCACGTCGGCGTCAGGCTTGACAGGCGTCGGCACGCAGGCGTGCAAGGTCACGCGGTCCAGTTGACCGGTCTCGTGCAACAACACCCGTACTTTGCGCACAAACGGCGAGGCAGGGTTGTGGAACAACGTCATGCTGGGGGTGGACATGGGCATTCCTCGGAAAAGGGCAGCGCTAATCTATCTCAACGCTTGAGCAACGCCCAGCTACCTATGGCGGCCGGAATGCCCAGCCCCACCCAGCTCAGCGAATCCCACAAGCCGTCCCCCAGCAATGCCGCAAACAATCCGGCAGCAATCAACAACCCGATGGCCAGCGGAATGCCGAATACCTTCCAGAAACTCGATTGCCTCGGCTTCATGACTTGGCCGCCTTGCGCCGCACCAGCCACAGGTACACGCCACTGCCCAGGACGATGATGGTCAGCACATCCAGCACCGCCCACAGGATCTTCATCGGCATGCCGCCGTAGTCACCGAAGTGCAGCGGCTGGGACATGCCCATGGCGTCCATGTACCACGGCCGTTCGGCGATGGCGGTGACGTGCAGGTTGCTGGCGTCGATCAATACCGGCGTCAGCAGGTGTGAAGTCAGGTGGGTGCTGCCTTTCATGAACACCGCGTAGTGATGCTCGCTGGAGAAACGCGTGCCGGGGAACGCGATAAAGTCCGGCTCCATCCCGGGCGCGGCCTTGGCGGCAATCGTCAGCAGGTCGGTGGCGGGGGCGCGCAGGGTCAGCGGCGGGGCGTTTTTGTAAGGCTCGATCATTGCGCTGAGGCTGTCGGTGCGCCACGCGGCGATGATCAGGTCGGCG
>NZ_JACARK010000338.1:0-10852 GCF_013386655.1 Pseudomonas sp. K5002
TGGCAGCAGCCCAGGCAGACGTCACCGTCGCCCGGGCAGCCATGTTGCCCACCCTCACCCTCAGTGCCGACCTTGGCTCGGGCGCCGATAAGCTCGGCGACGTATTACGCAGCCCGTTCTACAACCTCACTTCCGGCCTGGTCGCACCGATCTTCAACAATGGTCGCCTGAGCGCCGAGCGGGACAAGGCCCGGGCGCGTCAGGATGAGCTGCTGCAGACTTACCGGGGAGCGATCATCAATGGCTTTGCCGATGTGGAAAAAGCCCTGAGCAGCATTCGCGGGCTGGATGCGCAGCGTCAGTGGCAGAGCGAGGAACTGAGGGAGGCGCAGACTGCCTTCGAGATTGCCCAGAGCCGATACGAGGCCGGAGCGGAGGATCTGCTGACGGTGCTGGAGACGCAGCGTACGTTATACGCGGCGCAGGATTTGAATGTGCAATTGCGCCGATCACGGCTGAACGCAAGCATTGCGCTGTATAAGGCGCTGGGGGGCGGCTGGCAGGTGCCAGCAAGCACGATCAACTGAATGAAAGCCGGGCTTGCCCGGCTCCCACCGTTGAGCGGCGCCCTTTAGAGCACCCGCTCCTTGACCTTCAAATGCCGCGCATACCAGGGACGCTTCGGCACCTTGCGAAACAGCTCGGCCAGCTTGTCCTCATCCGCCCCGAAGGTAATCCGCAGCGCCAGCTTCATGGTTTCCGGGTCCATCTCCATCGACTTGCCCATCTGCAACCCCGGCGTGGTGCTGCAACCATGGGTGTCCGGCCCCAGCCACGGGTCATCCACCTCCACCCAGCGCCCCGGCGCAAACCAGGGCACGCCGTTGACCTCCAGCCGGCTCACTTCACCTGGATGAAAACGCTCGTGGGCACGAAACCAATCCTCGATGCGGTCATCGATCCAACCATGAAAACGCCAGAACACCGGATTCACGTGAGAAGAAAACGGATCTCCAAGGAAGTCATTCTCTGCCACGTACCAACGCGCGGCAAAGTCAGCCGGGTCCCGTGCAAAAGGCACCGGCGCGCCGTTGGACGGGTCCCGCGGCACTGAGGCCCAGCGCATATGCAGCCAGTCGTGCAGGCCCAGCTCCACCTCCGAGCCGAACTGCCCCAAGGTGAGTTTCGCCAGGTAGCGCGGGTCGCGGTACTGCGACTCCCAGACCTCAAAGTTACTGTGGTAAGTCTCGGCCGCCTTGATATCGCTGACCCACTGGGTATACGCACTGTCATTCGCCGCCATCCAGGTAGGCGGCAACGCGAAACCGTCATGATTGTCGAAATAACGCACAAACCCCTGGCGATCACGCTCCAGCCCCGGCTGTGGCTGAGGGAAGTACGTCCACGATGGCAAGTCCTGCATCGAACGTGCGGCGCCCAGCATATGCCGATGCATGAAAAAGAAGTCGATGCCCGAACCGTTGCGATCCTTGCGCGGCCCCCGTGCATCGCGCTCCCGGTCACGCGGACCAGGCTGCCAGCCGATCCCCCGCAAGGCATTACGCTTGTCTTCGGAGAGTTTGTGCCACTGGTCACGGGAAGCGTGCCAGAGCTGGTGAAACAGGCGATGTTCGGGAGCAATCAACCAGGCCAATAGAACCGGGTTGAGACCGATGCGCTCACGCGCCTCGGGAAACAGCCGCTTGGTGGCGACAAAATGATTGTCCCGTTCGAGCAGGGCCAATGGGCGGTCCAGGCTGAGGATCTGCCCACTCAGGGTGCCGCTGCCGGCGTTACCGAATTCGGCCCAGACTTCATCAAGGGTCATTGTGAACTCGTAGGCTGGAGCCCCGTCCACGGCATCGCGGTCGATCAGGCGCCAGTACAGATGCGCCCCGTCTCCGGGAGTCAGGTCACCCAACACACGATAGCGCGGCTCGCCGTCGGCACGCAGTTGTTCGCCAGTGTCGAGGTAGCCCCGCAGGCCACGCCCACGCGGGGCAACGTCGAGGAGCAATTCCAGGCCCTCCAGGGGCAGGCCTTTCAGGCCGGCATCGCGGCCTGCCAACTGCACATGCCAAACGCCACGCAGGCTGTCCGCCAAATGCTGGCCGGCGGTGTCTGCCAGATCCACCGTGGCTTCGCCCGGGGTAATCGGAAACTCTTCACGCGTCAGCTCGCGATGGGCATAAAAGGCCGCAGGCACTGCAGCGCCAGTCAGCGCCAGGCCGGCGATGAACCCTCGTCGAGAAATCGTCATTGCTTTACCTGTGTCAGCCATCAAGCAGGCTTTATCCAAGCTAGAACGTTCGCTGACAGGGGAAATTTAGCACCGCGCCTCCCAGGCTTAAATTTTCCCGCCCATCGCTCGTTCATCCCAGATAGCAAAGGCCTCAACTGACTGAGATGGCAATGACAAAACCACGTTCGAAAAAGGCGTTGTACTTCGGCCTGCCGCTGGTCCTGGCCATTGGCGCCGGGGCCGGATTCCTGGCTTGGGACCATTGGTTCAGGGGCAATGCCGGGTACCCGTTGGCGGTAATCAAGCAGGCCAATGAGATGCAGGACCGCCTGCTGTCGTTCGACAGTCACATCACCGTGCCGCTCAACTTTGGTACCGCCGGCAACGAAGCCGACAAGGACGGCAGCGGCCAGTTCGACCTGGCCAAGGCCAGCCGGGGGCGCCTGTCGGGTGCAGCCCTGACGATTTTCGGCTGGCCGGAAATGTGGAACGGCCCCAATGCGCCCCACAAGCCCACCGCGGGTTTTGTCGAAGAAGCCCGCCACCAGCAGGAGACTCGCTACAAGATCATCTCCGGCATGGTTCGCGACTTCCCCAACCAAGTGGGCATTGCCTACACCCCGGATGATTTCCGGCGTCTGCATGGCGAAGGCAAGTTTGCGATCTTTATCAGCATGCTCAACGCCTACCCGCTGGGTGATGACCTTAATCAGTTGAACCTGTGGACCGCGCGCGGCATGCGCATGTTCGGCTTCAGCTACATCGGCAACAACGCCTGGTCGGACTCGTCACGCCCACTGCCGTTTTTCAATGACTCACCCGATGCCCTCGACGGCCTCTCGGATATCGGCAAGCAAGCCGTGCATCGCCTCAACGACCTGGGGGTAATCATTGATGTCTCGCAGATGTCCACCAAGGCCCTGGAGCAAGTTGCGCAACTGAGCCGCACACCGATGGTGGCCTCCCACTCGGCGCCACGGGCGTCGGTGGACATACCGCGCAACCTCAGCGACAAGGAACTGCAACTGATCAAGAACAGCGGCGGTGTCGTTCAGGTGGTGGGCTTCCCAGCTTACCTGCGCCCCCTCAGCCAGCCCACCCAGGACAAACTCAACGCGTTGCGCGCGCGCTTCGACCTGCCGCCACTGCCCAACCTGGCCGTAGCCCTGATGCCCGGCGACCCGATCATCTCGGCCTGGCCAGAACAAAAGTTTGGCCAATACGCCAGTGCGCTGTACGCCATCCTCGAAGAAGAACCCAAGGCCACCCTCAAGGACTTGGGCGATGCCATCGATTACACCGTGCGCAAGGTTGGCATCGACCACGTCGGCATCGCCTCGGACTTCAACGACGGCGGCGGCCTCAAGGGCTGGGAGAACGTCGGCGAAGTGCGCAACGTGACTGCGGAACTGATCCAGCGCGGCTACTCCGAAGCCGATATCGCCAAGCTCTGGGGAGGCAACTTCCTGCGGGTCTGGGACCAGGTACAAAAAGCTGCCAAGCCATTGGCCAACCGCTGAACCACCCTCAATGAATGAAGTGAATTCATGACCGACCGCCGTACGTTTCTCAAGCAGGCCGGGCTTCTCGCCGCGAGCCTGCCGCTGGGCACTGCCATCATCCCCCAGGCACTGGCAGGCAATGCGGCACCACCTGGCGACCCTTGGGCAGGCTTTCGCCAACTGTTTACCCAGGACCCGGACTACCTGCACTTTTCGAATTTCCTGGTGGCCTCGCACCCCAAGCCGGTGCGTGAGGCCATCGAGCGCTACCGCGCGCAGATCGACCGCAACCCCGGCCTGGCCATGGATTGGGACCTGCAAGAGACATGGAAGCGTGAAGGCCAGGTGCGCGAATGGGCCGGCCGCTACCTGAATGCCAGGCCCGGCCAGATAGCCCTGACCGGCAGCACCTCCGAAGGCCTGGCGATGATTTACGGCGGGATCCAGGTACGCCCCGACCAGGAAATCCTCACCACTGTTCACGAACATTACGCCACCGCCTACAGCCTCGATTTCCGGGTACGCAAGGAAGGCACCCAGGTACGCAAGATCAAATTGTTCGAGAGCGCCCATTCGGTGTCCGTCGATGAAGTGCTCGGTTCTATCGAGCGCAATATCCGCCCCAATACCCGGGTGCTCGGCATGACCTGGGTGCAATCCGGCAGCGGCGTCAAGCTGCCGATCGGCGCGATCGGCAAGCTGGTGGATGAACACAACCGCAACCGTGACGACAAGGACCGCATCCTCTACGTGGTCGATGGTGTGCATGGCTTTGGCGTCGAGAACCTCGACTTCCCGGACATGCATTGCGACTTTTTCATTGCCGGCACCCACAAGTGGATGTTCGGCCCGCGGGGCACCGGGATCATTTGCGCCCGCTCGGAGCAGAACACCGACGTGACACCGATGGTGCCGACCTTCTCCGAAGACACCAACTTCGCCACCACCATGACACCCGGCGGCTACCACGCCTTTGAACATCGCTGGGCTGCGGATGAAGCCTTCAAACTGCACTTGCAGTTGGGCAAGCCGCAGGTACAGGCACGCATTCATCAGCTCAACGACGAACTGAAGACCCAACTGCTGGCGCACTCGAAGATAGAGCTGGTGACACCCCGCAGCAGCGAGTTGTCGGCAGGCTTCACCTTCTTCCGGGTCAACGGCCAGGACAGCCGCGACGTGGCCGCCCACATGATGAAAAACCGGGTAGTGATCGACTCGGTATATCGGGACGCCGGCCCGGTGATTCGCACTTCCCCGGGCCTGCTCAACACATCGGCCGAGATCCAGCGCTTCATGACGTTGCTGAGCCAACGGTTGTGACGCCTCTTTTCCATTTCAGCGAGATGCTCCCATGAACCATCACCCGCACCTGAAACCGCTGGCCGCAGTGATTCTGACAACACTGTGCAGTGCCCTGCTACCGGGCCTGGCCCAGGCGGCCACGCCGACACCCGGTAAAGTGTTCAAGGACTGCAAGGACTGCCCGGAAATGGTCGTGTTGCCCGCCGGTACGTTCACCATGGGCACCCCGGAAGACGAAGTGGGCCGCGAGCCTGATGAAGGCCCGATGCACCCGGTCACCTTTGCCAAGCCCTTCGCCATGAGCCGCTTCCAGGTCACCGCCGGCGAGTGGGACAGCTATGTACGCCAGTCCGGGGTCAAGATTGCCAATGGCGATGAACGACCCGGCCGCGAGTGCGTCGCCAGCAAGCCGCGCTACCCCCAGGGGCCGCGCCAACCTGCCGTGTGCATGGACTTCGAGGATGTGCAGAACTACGTCGCCTGGCTATCGAAGAAAACCGGCCATCACTACCAGATGGTCAGCGAAGCCCAACGTGAATACGCCGCCCGCGCCGGCTCCGCCGGCCCGTTCCCCTTCCCGTTCGACGAGGGCAAGGGCTACAGCATTGCCCAGCATGCCAACACCTACGGCCCGGCGGATGGCTACAGCTACTCGTCCCCGGTGGGCAGCTACCCGCCCAACGCATTCGGCATGTACGACATGCACGGCAACGTCTACGAGTGGACAGCCGATTGCTACAACGACGATTACGTCGGCGCCCCAAGCGACGGCAGCGCCTGGCTGACCGGTAAATGCCAGTTCAGACGCATCCGCGGCAACGACTGGGGTGAAGCCCCCGTGTTCTCCCGCTCCGGCAACCGCAATGCGTTGGTACCGGACAACCGCGGTGACTGGATCGGCTTTCGCGTCGTGCGGGACCTGTAAGGCAGCCAGCCCTCTAAATTAACCCTCCCCCCAGTCGTTTTACAGGTGTGTGTGACCCGTCATGCAACGCATTGCGGCGCACCACCGCCCTCTATGCCACCCAGGCCGAGCCCGCGACCGAAGCCGGGCCCGGCCGATCTTCAAGCAGGGAACCTCCATGAGCAAACCAACACGTGGGGTGATCAATGAATTGTTCACCCTGCTCAAACCCTTTCGGCTGATCGTTGTCGGCTCCATTCTGCTCGGCATGGTCGGCGGCCTCAGCGTCACGGTATTGCTGGCGACCATCAATACCGTGCTGCACGCCGACAACGGCCTGACCAACACCGTGGTCGGCGCCTTTGCCGGCCTCTGCCTGCTGGCACTGGTCAGTTCGATCTTTTCCGATATCGGCACCAATTATGTGGGGCAAAAGATCATCGCCCGGCTGCGCAAGGAGCTTGGGGAAAAAGTCCTGTCGGCGCCCATCGAACAGATTGAGCGCTACCGCAGCCACCGCCTGATCCCGGTGCTCACCCACGACGTCGACACCATCAGCGATTTCGCGTTCGCCTTTGCCCCGCTGGCCATTTCGCTGACCGTCACCCTTGGCTGCATGGGTTACCTGGCGATGCTGTCATGGCCGATGTTCTTGATCATGGTGGTCGCGATCATCATCGGCACGGTCGTCCAGTACATCGCCCGGGGCCGGGGAATCAAAGGCTTCATGGAGGCCCGCGACGCCGAAGACGAACTGCAGAAACACTACAATTCCATCGCCGAGGGCGCCAAGGAGTTGCGCATCCATCGTCCGCGCAGGCACCGCATGTTTGTGTCGGGGATAGAAAGCACCGCCGACAAAATCTGCGACACACAAATTCGTTCGGTGAATATTTTCGTCGTCGCCAAGACCCTCGGCTCCATGCTGTTTTTCGTGGTCATCGGGCTGGCACTCGCCCTGCAATCACTGTGGCCGAGTGCCGACAAATCAGTGATGAGCGGCTTTGTGCTGGTGCTGCTGTACATGAAAGGGCCGCTGGAGCATCTGATCGGCACCCTGCCAATCGTCAGCCGCGCGCAGATCGCATTCCGCCGTATCGCCGCGCTGTCGGAGCAGTTTTCCTCGCCCGAACCCCACCTGCTGCTCAGCGACCAAGGCAACCAGAGTACGCCGGTGCACAGCCTGGAATTGACGGACGTGTCCTACAGTTTCCCCGCCACCGAAGGCAGCGCACCGTTTCGCCTGGGCCCGGTCAACCTGAAGATCGAGCAAGGCGACATCATCTTCATTGTCGGCGAAAACGGATGCGGCAAGACCACCCTGATCAAGCTGCTGCTAGGCCTGTACGCCCCGCAGCAGGGAGAAATCCGCCTCAACGGGCAGCCCGTGACGGCAGTGACACGTGACGACTATCGCCAGTTGTTCACCACGATCTTCGCTGACTACTACCTGTTCGACGACGTGGTGCAGGGCGATACCCATATTCCCGAAGATGCCAACCAATACCTGCAGCGCCTGGAAATCGGCCACAAGGTCAGCGTGCGTGACGGTTCGTTCACCACCACCGACCTGTCCACCGGCCAGCGCAAGCGCCTGGCGCTGGTCAATGCATGGCTGGAGGAACGCCCGGTGCTGGTGTTTGACGAATGGGCCGCAGACCAGGACCCGACGTTCCGGCGGATTTTCTACACCGAGCTGCTGCCGGATCTCAAGCGCCTGGGCAAAACCATCATCGTGATTTCCCACGACGATCGTTACTTCGACATTGCCGACCAACTGGTCCGCATGGAAGCCGGGAAAGTAGCCACCGAACTGCAACCGGCATGAATAAGTTAGATTCTCATTCTGGTTTTTCCGGCCTCATGCGTCTAATTAAGAATCGCTAACAACTACGCAACCATTAAAACCAGTAAGAGTGAGCACAATGTCAGCAATTGCGGGGATTCCACGTTTTACCAAAGCCTTGTTCATGCGCCGTATGCTGCAGCCGGGCTTCAGCGCCACCGCGTTCAGCATGGCGCTGGCGTTGCCGTTCAGTGCGCAGGTTCAGGCCCAGGAGATCAACTTCAATATCCCGGCACAATCGCTGGCAAGCGCCCTGCAGGCACTGGGCACCCAGTCGAACATGCAAGTGCTGTACAGCGCCGATGATGTAAAGGGCCAGCACAGCCAGCCGGTGAGCGGCCGGCTGTCGCCTGAACAGGCGTTGTCGCAGATGCTGGTGGGGACCGGCGCTGTGTTCACCGTTCAAGCCAACACCGTCACCGTACGTGCCCGGGCAACGGGTGATTCACTGGAGCTGGGTGCCACCACCATCAGTGGCCAGGCTGTTGAATCGGCCTACGGCCCCGTGGACGGCTACGTTGCCACCCGCAGCGCCACCGGCACCAAGACCGATACGCCCCTCCTGGAAATCCCGCAAACCGTCAACGTGGTCACCGCTAAACAGATCGAAACCCAGGGCGCACTCAACCTGACCCAGGCCTTGCGCTACACGCCAGGCCTGAACACCGGCGGCTTCACCGACCGCAACGCGATCGCCGACGAAATCACCAGCCGTGGCTTCGCCCCTACCCAGCTGTACCTGGACGGCGCTTACTTGCCCTATGCCGGCAGCCTCGGCGGCGCCCCGCAAATCGATCCGTATACCCTGGAGCGCATCGAAGTGCTCAAGGGCCCATCGTCGGTGCTCTTTGGCCAGAACCAGCCAGGCGGCCTGATCAACATGGTCTCCAAGCGACCAACCACCGAACAACGCAGCGAGGTCAAGATCGGTGCCGGCAGCTACAACCGGGTCAACGGCGCATTCGACACCAGCGGCCCGCTCGACGATCAGAAAGAGTTCAGCTATCGCATCGTCGGCGTCGCGAAGAAAGGCAACCAGCAGGTCGATCATACCCACAGCGAACGCATGCTGCTGGCACCCAGCCTGACCTGGGCCCCGAACGACGACACATCCCTGACCGTACTGGCGCAGATACAGCGGGACCGAGGCCTGGAAGACTATCAGGCGTTGCCAATGATCGGCTCTCTCGAGCGCGGCCCCAACGGCAAACGCATCGACCGCAACTTCTTCTCCGGCGACTCGAAATACAACGACTACAAACGTGACCAGTTCATCCTGGGCTACGACTTGACCCACAGCTTCAGCGAAAACCTGAAAGGTCGCTCCACCGCCCGCTACACCGACGTACGCGACGACTATAAAGGCTTCTACCTGCGCAGCTTCGTCACCGATGCAGTCACCGGCGCGGTCGACCAGACCCGGGCCAACCGTGTCAAACTCGACTGGCGCCAGCACAACACCGCCTACACCATCGATAACAACCTGGAATACAAATTCAACACCGGCGCGCTGGAGCACACCACCCTGGTCGGCCTGGATTATCGCAACTTCAACCGCAAATACACCGGCTACAACGCCTACAACGTACTGCCGATCAACCTCTACGGCGAAAACAACAACTACGACACCAGCAGCCTGACCCCGGAAAAAACCACCAAGTGGGACAACACCGTGCGCCAGACCGGCGTCTACCTGCAGGACCAGATCAAACTGGACAAGTGGATCCTGACCATTGGTGGCCGTCAGGACTGGGCCGAAGTTGAAAACAAGGACCTGATTGCAAACTCCATCACCGAACAGCGTGACAACAAGTTCACCGGCCGTGTCGGCCTGACCTATGTCACCGACTTCGGGCTGGCGCCGTACGTCAGCTACTCCGAATCCTTCCTGCCGACCGTTGGCACTACCGCGCCCGAACGTGGCGGCAAGGCCTTCGCGCCGACCGAAGGCGAACAGTACGAAGTGGGTGTGAAGTACCAGCCGTTCGAGAAGACGCTGATCACGGCTTCCGTGTACCAGATCAAGCAGAAAAACGTGTTGAGCCAGGATAACGAGTACACCCAGTACTCGGTCCAGCAAGGCCAGGTTCGCTCCCGCGGTGTTGAACTGGAAGTCAAATCGACGATTGCCAACGTCGACGTACTGGCTGCTGCGTCCTACCTCGACGCGTTCTACATCAAGAACAACTACGGCAACACCGGTAACCGCACCGAGCAACAGGCTCCGGTTTCGGCATCGCTGTGGGTTGACTACCACTTCACCCAGGCGGTACTCAATGGCCTGACCTTCGGTGCCGGCGCCCGCTACACCGGCCCCAAACCCGGTGATGCTGCCAACTCGTTCGAGGTCCCGGGCTTTGTGGTCTATGACACCACCGTCAGCTACGACCTGAGCAAGGTATCGCCAAGCCTGCGTGGCGTGGAAACCAGCCTGAACGTGCAGAACGTGTTCAACCGCGAGTACGTGTCCCACTGCAACTACTCGTTCGGCTGCTACTACGGCCAGGAACGCGTCGCCTCGGTTGACGTGACGTACAACTTCTAGGCAACACCCACAAAAAAACCGGGCCTGGCCCGGTTTTTTTATGCCTGTTCTCAAGCTGCCAGCGCGGCTCGCAATGCCTGGGTCAATTGACCGTACACCTCGTCGATATCCGGCACCACGCTCTGCAGGCGCAGGAAATCGTGAATCAACCCGGCGTACTCGATCACTTCCACCGCCAACCCCTGTTCCTGCAACCGTCGGGCATAGGCACGCCCTTCATCCAGCAGCGGGTCATGACCGGCCAACGCAATCAGCGCCGGTGGCATGCCCGGGTACCCCGGCGCCAGCAATGGCGAGAAGCGCCAGTCAAGACGATCCGCCGCCTCCCGGGCGTAATGCCGGTAGAACCATTCCAGTGTCTCGGTCTCCAGCAGATAGCCCTCGCCGAACAGCTCGGTCGACGGGCTATTGGTAGAAGCGTCCGTCACCGGATAGCACAGCAGTTGCCAGCAGGGTTTAATTGCCAGCGTCGCGGGCTCGAGCACCGACTGCAACGCCAGCACCGTCGCCAGCGTGGCCCCCACACTGTCGCCACCGAAAGCCACGCGGGTGAGGTCCAGGCCTTCGG
>NZ_JACARK010000339.1:0-5991 GCF_013386655.1 Pseudomonas sp. K5002
ATCGGCCAGTGGCGCTTCGTTGCGGCGCAGCCAGCGCGCCCACAGCCAGGCGGGCAGGGCAAAGAACCAGGCAATGGCCGCCGTAAACGCCAGCATCAGCATGCCCGCCAGCAACACCGAAGCGCCGCCGAAGTGGTGAATGCTGTAGTAGATCCAGCTGGTACCGGCACCAAACAGGCCGAAACCGAAACACCAGCCACGCCACAGGGCCTGGCGCGGCGTCAGTTCACGCAATCCCGCATAAAAGAACCCGGCCGCCACCAGCGCAAACGGCCAGAGGTCGAACGGCGCCAGCGCCAGGGTGGTGATGGCGCCGGCCACCACGGCCAGCAAGTTACCGGGCCAGCCGGGTGCAATCATACGGCGCATGTCAGTCCTTAGCGGGCAATAGGTGTCAAACGGATCAAGTGAATACGGCGGCTGTCGGCATTCAGGATGCGGAAGCGATAGGCACCGATTTCCGTGGTCTCGTTACGCTTGGGCAGGTGCCCGAACGCACTCATCACCAGGCCGCCAACCGTGTCGAACTCATCGTCGGAGAATTCGCTGTCGAAGAACTCGTTGAAGTTCTCGATCGGCGTCAGGGCCTTGACCAGGAAGTCACCGCTGGGCAGCGGCTTGATGTAGCTGTCTTCTTCCACATCGTGTTCGTCTTCGATGTCACCGACGATCTGTTCCAGCACGTCTTCGATGGTCACCAAACCCGCTACACCGCCGTACTCGTCAATCACGATGGCCATGTGATTGTGGTTCGCACGAAATTCGCGCAACAGCACATTCAGGCGCTTGGATTCAGGGACGAAGGTGGCAGGACGCAGCAGGTCCTTGATGTTGAAGCTGTCGCCGTTCTCCTTGAGGATCAGCGGCAGCAGGTCCTTGGCCAGCAGGACGCCCATGACGTCGTCATGGCTTTCGCCGATCACCGGGTAGCGCGAGTGCGCCGAATCGATGACGGCCGGGAGGAATTCCCGTGGGGTCTGGGTCGCCTTGATGCTGACCATCTGCGAGCGCGGAACCATGATGTCCCGCACTTGCAAGTCAGCGACCTGGATAGCGCCTTCGACGATGGCCAGCGCTTCGCTGTCCAGCAACTTGTTCTGATGCGCCTCGCGCAGCAGCTCCAGCAGCTCCTGGCGGTTTTTCGGCTCGTGGGCAAAGGCCTGGGTGAGTTTCCCCAGCCATGACTTTTGCCCGTTGCTCGATCGGTCTTCGCTCATAGCGATTACTCTAAATCCTTTATTGTTTCAGTTAGGTGTAGTTGCAATTTCGTCGTCTGCATACGGGTCACGATGACCCAGTTCTGCAAGCAACGTTCGTTCCAGTGCTTCCATTTCTTCGGCTTCGTCATCGTCTATATGGTCGTAACCCAAGAGATGCAAGCAGCCGTGGATGACTAGATGGGCCCAATGGGCCTCAAGTTCCTTGCCCTGTTCCTTTGCTTCACGCTCGACCACTTCGACGCAGATCACCAGGTCGCCCAGCAACGGGATATCCAGCAGCTCATCGGGTACGTCGGCGGGAAACGACAGCACGTTGGTCGCGTAGTCTTTTTGTCGCCAGGTGTGATTCAGTTCACGGCCTTCGGGCTCGTCCACCAGGCGAATGGTCAGCTCCGAGTCGGCGGTGCGCTGGCGCAGGGCCAGGGTGCACCACTGGCGGAACTGTTCTTCGCTGGGGGCGGGCGCTTCGGTGGCCAGCTGCAGGTCAAGCTCAAGCATCGCGGCGAGTGTCCTTGGCCGGTTGGTCGTCGCGGTGTTCGAAGCGCTCGTAGGCTTCGACAATGCGCTGCACCAACGGGTGACGTACCACGTCTTTGGGCATGAAGTGCGTGAAGCTGATCCCCGGCACGTCCTTGAGTACGTCGATCACCTGGGCCAGGCCCGACTTGGTGCCTTTGGGCAGGTCGACCTGGGTGACGTCGCCGGTGATCACGGCCGTAGAGCCGAAACCGATCCGGGTCAGGAACATCTTCATCTGCTCAACGGTGGTGTTCTGGCTTTCGTCGAGAATGATGAAGCTGTTGTTCAGCGTACGGCCACGCATGTAGGCCAGCGGGGCGATCTCGATCACCTGGCGCTCGATCAGCTTGGCCACGTATTCGAAGCCGAGCATCTCGTAGAGCGCGTCGTAGAGCGGGCGCAGGTACGGGTCGATCTTCTGGGCCAGGTCGCCGGGCAAAAAGCCCAGCTTCTCGCCGGCTTCCACCGCCGGACGCACCAGCAGGATGCGTCGCACCTGCTCGCGCTCCAGGGCATCGACCGCGCAGGCCACGGCCAGGTAGGTCTTGCCGGTACCGGCAGGGCCGATGCCGAAGTTGATGTCGTTGCCCAGGATCTCTTTGACGTAGCGCTGCTGGTTCAAGCCGCGAGGGCGAATCATGCCTTTCTTGGTGCGCAACGCGACGCTGGCTTCGGCTACCGGGTTATTGGCCAGGTCCTCCACGGCGGATTCCTGCAGGTACAGGTGCACCGTTTCCGGCGACAGCTCGCTACCTTTGGTTTCCCGGTAGAGGCGGCGCAGAAGGTTTTCTGCCGAGGTGGTGTGCTGGGGTTCACCAATCAGCTCGAATTGATTGCCGCGGTTGCGGATCTCGATGCTCAGGCGTTGTTCGATCAGGCGCAGGTGCTCGTCGAACTGTCCGCACAGATTGGCGAAACGGCGAGCCTCAAAGGGCTCGAGGAGAAAACGATGTGGTTCTATGGGTGCGTTCAAGGTCGTTTTTAGCCGCCCTGGGGCAATTAAGATGAAATCAAGGATAACGCCAGCAGGCTGCGTGCGAAAGCACTTATATATCCCGAAGCTGGCACCGTTCTAATGTGGGAGCGGGCTTGCTCGCGAATGCGATGGGGCAGTCAGCCTGTTCGTTGCCTGATACACCGCCTTCGCGAGCAAGCCCGCTCCCACATTGGTTCCCGGTGGTCGAATTATTGTTACACCAGCGAACCGCGCAGCGAGTGCGGTTGTGCCGCGTCGATGTGCACGTCGGCGAACTGCCCGATCAGCGTCGGATTATCACAGCGGAAGTTGACGATCCGGTTGTTCTCGGTCCGGCCCTGCAATTCGCCAGGGTCTTTTTTCGAGTAGTCGGTCACCAGGATGCGCTGGGTCGAGCCCACCATCTGTCGGCTGATCTCGAAACCCTGCTGGTTGAGGCGGTGTTGCAGGGCGTTCAAACGCTCCTTCTTCAACGCTTCCGGGGTTTCGTCGAGCAGGTCTGCCGCCGGGGTGCCCGGGCGCTGGCTGTAGACGAAGGAGTAGGAGAAGTCGAAGCCTACGTCTTCAATCAACTTCATGGTCTGCTGGAAGTCTTTCTCGGTTTCCCCTGGGAAGCCGACGATAAAGTCCGAGCTGATGCAGATCCCCGGCACCGCCGCACGCAATTTGCGCAATTTGGATTTGTATTCCAGGGCGGTGTGGTTGCGCTTCATCGCCGAGAGAATGCGGTCCGAGCCCGATTGCACCGGCAAGTGCAGGTGCTTGACCAGCTCCGGCACTTCGGCGTGGGCCTGGATCAGGCTGTCGGAGAACTCCAGCGGGTGCGAAGTGGTATAGCGAATCCGCTCGATCCCGTCGACGGCGGCCACTACGCGGATCAACTCCGCGAGGTCCGCCAGGCGCCCGTCGTGGGTCTGGCCACGGTAGCCGTTGACGTTCTGTCCCAGCAGGGTCACTTCACGCACGCCGTTCTCGGCCAGGTGAATGATCTCTGCCAGCACGTCGTCGAACGGGCGGCTGACTTCTTCGCCGCGGGTGTAGGGCACCACGCAGAAGGTGCAGTACTTGCTGCAGCCTTCCATTACCGACACATAAGCGCTTGGGCCGTCGATGCGCGGCTCGGGCAAATGGTCGAATTTTTCGATTTCCGGGAACGAGACGTCGACTTGCGGCAGCTTGGTGATGCGCGCGGCGTCGATCATTTCCGGCAGGCGGTGCAGGGTCTGCGGGCCGAATACCACGTCGACGTACGGTGCTCGGTCGCGAATGGCGGCGCCTTCCTGGCTGGCCACGCAACCGCCGACGGCGATCACCATGTCCGGGTTGGCCAGTTTCAGTTCACGCCAGCGGCCCAGCTGCGAGTAGACCCGGTCCTGGGCCCGCTCGCGGATCGAGCACGTATTGAGCAGGATCACATCGGCGTCTTCAGCGCGAGCGGTGACTTCCAGGGCCTGATGTTCACCCAGCAGATCGACCATGCGCGAGCTGTCGTACTCGTTCATCTGGCAACCGTGGGTTTCGATGTAAAGCTTCTTGGCCATGGGGATCGTCAACTGGTGGTAAAGAACCGCGCATTATAGGGGGCATGCCGATAGGTTCCTAGCACTGTGCATCGGACGCCATGCTATAGTTCGCGCCCTCTTTTAAATCCCCCGATGTGTTACCCGCCCACCATGACCAAACGTGAAGCTCCAATCTACAAGGTGATTTTCCTTAACCAGGGCCAGGTGTTCGAAATGTACGCCAAGCAGATCTATCAAAGTGATCTGTGGGGCTTCCTGGAAGTGGAAGAGTTCGTCTTTGGCGAGCGCACGCAGCTGGTCGTCGACCCGGGCGAGGAAAAACTCAAGGCTCAGTTCGAAGGCGTGGTGCGCAGTTTTGTGCCGATGCATTCGATCGTGCGCATCGATGAAGTCGAGCGCCTGGGCACGCCGAAAATCAGCGAGGCCCGGGGCATGAGCAATGTCATGCCGTTTCCGATGCCGATGCCTGAGAAGTAAGGCTTAACACCGCGCCGACCCCTTCGCGAGCAAGCCCGCTCTCACATTCGACCGAGTTCCACCTTTGGAATACAGTCGAATGTGGGAGCGGGCTTGCTCGCGAAGGCGGTAGTAAAGGCGCTACAAAACTCAGGGCAGCGGGGAAAACGGCGAGCTGCCATCTGCGCTCTGCAGTTCCTGCAGGTAGTTGCGGAAAATCTGTCCCAGCACTTGGGTAGCCACTTCCAGTTCGTCGCGCTGCATGTGTTCGGCCACTTCGTCGGCCGTGTCCAGTGCATCTTCGGCGCCGTTCACCGCCGCCATTTTCAGCACGATGTACGCCTGGACGTTATTGGCCGGTACGCCTTCGCCGTGGAAAAACATGGTGCCCAGCTGGAATTGCGCCTGGGCGTGGCCCTGCAACGAGGCTTTCTCGAAGTAGCTCAAGGCTTTGTTGAGGTCACGTGCGGGGTTTTTACTGTCGTAGAAGTACTCGCCCAACTCGTATTGCGCCTGCGCATCCCCGCCATCGGCCTGTTTCTGGCACGCGCTCAGGGCTTCGGCCTGGCTTTCCGGCTGTGTATTGAGGGTGCAACGACCCATCGCTGGGATTAACAACGAGTTGCCGCCTGCCTGGGCATACGCCAGCAGCGGCTGAAGGAGCAACAGGCAGCCCAGAACCAGGGTGCGGCCGGTGCGTTTCATGGGAATCGACTTACCTCTGACGGGGCGCGGGACCCACGGGGGGATCCAATAAGCGCGCATTATGAAATAAGCAGGCACCTGCTTACAAAGTCTTTACTCGTTTTTCTGCTGCGTGGGCAAGTTATCTGCCGGATTGCAGGTGAATTCTCGAAAAAAGACGGAAATGCCTGTAAGCAAAGTAGCAAATCTGACGCCGCCAGGGGCGACGTCGGATTTTTGCGCCGCTTATTTCAAGGCGGCGAAGGCGCGCTCGGCGGCATCGAGGGTCAGTTTCAGCTCGGCATCACCATGGGCGATCGAGGTGAAGCCGGCTTCAAAAGCGCTCGGTGCCAAGTACACGCCACCTTCCAGCATCAGATGGAAGAAGCGCTTGAACAGGTCGGCATCGCTGCCCATCACGTCGTCGAAGGTGACGATGTCGTCAGCGCCGCTGAAGTACAGGCCGAACATGCCGCCCGCCTGGGTGGTCACGAACGGAATGCCGGCGGCATCGGCGCGCTGTTGCAGGCCGTCCAGCAGGCGAGTGGTGTAGTCGGTCAGCTCGGCGTGGAAGCCCGGGCGGCTGATCAGGCGCAGGGTGGTCAGGCCGGCG
>NZ_JACARK010000034.1:0-2759 GCF_013386655.1 Pseudomonas sp. K5002
CGGCCCGACTGGTTCTTCGCCAACCCCGCCGCGATCAAACCGCTGTTCTCCGCCGCCCACGGCCACCTGTTGCTCGGGTTGCCCGGCGCGGCCCTGGCCTTTCTTTGCGGCCTGGCATTGCCGCTGCTCTATCTCACCGGGCTGTTGTTGTGGTGGCGCAAACGCGTCCGCCACGTGCGCCCAACTGTTCAAGGAAATTGTTCATGAAACACCCTCTGTTGTTGCAACGCGGCCTGCTGCTCGGTCTTGGCCTGTTAATGAGCGGCCTGGCCTGCGCCCACACCGTCACCGACCTGGCGGGGCGCAAGGTCGACGTACCGGACAAGGTCTCGCATATCCTGCTGGGTGAAGGCCGGATGATCTACTCGCTGTCGCTCCTTGAAGGCAAGAACCCGTTTACCCGCATCGCCGGCTGGCAAGGGGATTTTCGCGGCCTGGACGTGCAGGGTTACGCCGCGTTCCAGAAGCACTTTCCCGAAGCCGACAACGTACCGTTGGTAGGCGGCACCTCCGCCGAAACCTTCAGTGTGGAAAAGGCCCTGGCGGTACACCCGGACCTGGCGATCATGGCCTTGAGCGGCGGCCATGGCCCGAGCCCCGACAGCGAGGCGGTCAAGCAGCTGGAAGCGGCCGGCGTGGCGGTGATTTTCGTCGACTTCAGCGACCATCCGCTGAGCAACACGGTGCCGAGCATGCGCCTGCTGGGCAAGGCTCTGGACCGTAATCAACAAGCCGAGGACTACATCGCGTTTTACCAGGCCTCGCTGGCCAAGGTCACCGATACCCTGGCCAAGGCCGGGACGGTAAAACGGCCGAAGATCTTCATCGACATGCTCGCCGGCCTGCAGGATTGCTGTGGTTCGCCGGGCACCGGCAACTTCGGGGAAATGATCAAGCTCGCGGGTGGCCGGAACATCGCCGACGGGCGCATTCCCGGCCCGATCGGCACATTGAACGTCGAATACATTCTGTCCAGCGATCCGGATGTGTACGTCGCCACCGGCGTATTCGGCCACGGCCAGGGCGGTGTGACCCTCGGCTATTCGGCCACGCCGCAGCAGGCCAACGACAGCCTCAAGCAAGTGTCCCAGCGCGCGCCGCTGAATGAACTGCGGGCGGTACGTGAAGGCAACGTGCATGGCCTCTGGCATATTTTCTATGACTCGCCGGAACACTTGATCGCAGTGCAGGCCCTGGCCAAGTGGCTGCATCCTGAGTTGTTCGCCGACCTGGATCCGGAACAGACCCGAGCCGAATTGTACCGGCGCTTTATGCCAATTCCGGCCAGCGGCGTATTCACCACGAGCCTTGTGCCGTGACGCAGGTGCAAGCCTGTGCGAGCGCCGATGGCGCAGGTGAGCGCTATCGCCACCGCCATGGACGACGGGTATTGCTGTTGTCGGCGCTGGCGTTGGCATTGGTGGTTTCCCTGGCGGTGGACATCACCACCGGGCCTTCCGGCATGAGCCTGACGCGCCTGTTGCAAGTGCTGTGGGACCCGGCTTCGATGCCGCGGGTGGAGGCGGTGATCGTATGGAATGTGCGCCTGCCTTACGCGTTGATGGCGGTACTGGTGGGCGCGGCACTGGCCCTGGCCGGCGCCGAAATGCAGACGGTGCTGGATAACCCGCTGGCCAGCCCGTTCACCCTCGGCGTTTCCGCCGCCGCCGCCTTCGGTGCAGCCCTGGCCATTGTGCTCGGGATGGGCATTCCTGGCGTGCCGGCGCAGTACCTGATTTCGGCCAACGCCTTTCTGTTCGCACTGGCATCGGTGGCATTGCTGTATCTGTTGGCACGCTGGCGTGGGTTTGGTGTGGAGAGCCTGGTGCTGTTCGGGATTGCCCTGGTGTTTGCGTTCAATGCGCTGGTGGCACTGCTGCAGTTTGTGGCGAGCCAGGACAGCCTTCAGCAACTGGTGTTCTGGACCCTGGGCAGCCTGGCCCGGGCGTCCTGGGAAAAGCTCGCGATCCTCGCTGCGGCGTTGCTGCTGTGCCTGCCGTTTTCCCTGCGTCAGAGTTGGGCGTTGACTGCCCTGACCCTGGGCGAGGAACGCGCCCGCAGTTTCGGGATTGATGTCGGCCGCCTGCGGGTGCTGTCGTTGCTGCGCATCAGCCTGCTGTCGGCGCTGGCGGTTTCGTTTGTCGGCACTATCGGTTTTATCGGGCTGATTGCTCCGCATATCGCGCGGCTGTTGGTGGGTGAAGATCACCGCTTGTTCCTGCCAGCGAGCGTGCTCAGCGGTGGCTTGATCCTGTCGATGGCGTCGATTGCCAGCAAGGCATTGATGCCCGGCGTGTTGATTCCGGTGGGGATTGTCACCGCACTGGTGGGAATTCCGTTTTTCATGGCGATTGTGATGCGTAACCGCCGAGGTGCTCTGTGACCGGATTAAGCACACAAGCATTGAGCATGCACTACGGCAGTCGCAGCGTGCTGCAGGACATTCATCTGCCGGCGTTGCTGCCCGGCACCATCACCGCGCTGATCGGCCCCAACGCTGCCGGCAAGTCGACCTTGTTGCGTGGCATCGCCGGACTGCACAAGGCGCACGGCCAGATCTGGCTGGAGGGTGTCGATCTCAATCGCCTGCCGCAAGTCGAGCGCGCGCAACAAGTGGTGTACCTGCCTCAGAGCCTGCCGGAGCGTACGCGCCTGTGCGCCTTCGAAGCGGTACTGAGTGCGGCCATGGCCGGCCATCGCGGCGCGGGTTTTGCGCCTGGGCGGCCGAGCCCGACGGTGCTCAAGGGCGTGGAAAAAAT
>NZ_JACARK010000340.1:0-10469 GCF_013386655.1 Pseudomonas sp. K5002
ACCTGCCGGTGGACGGCCTGGATGACGTGCGCCACGCCGTGGCCGGATTCACCGCCGAGGCCATGAGCCGTCAATGTGCGGTACCCGCCGAGCAGATCCGCCAGTTGGCCCGGGACTTCGCCGCGGCCGATGCGGCGGTGTGCTATGGCCGCATGGGCGTATCGACCCAGGCGTTCGGCACGCTGTGCCATTGGCTGGTGCAGTTGATCAACCTGGTGACCGGTAATCTGGATCGAGTCGGCGGGGCCTTGTGCACCACGCCGGCAGTCGACCTGGTAGCTTCCACCTCCGGCGGGCATTTCAATCGCTGGCAAAGCCGGGTTTCCGGGCGACCGGAGTACGGGGGCGAGCTGCCGGTATCGGCACTGGCTGAAGAAATGCTCACTGAGGGTGAAGGGCAAATCCGCGCCCTGGTGACGGTGGCGGGCAATCCGGTGTTGTCCACGCCCAACGGCCGGCAACTGGAGCAGGCGCTTGATGGCCTGGAGTTCATGGTCAGCATCGACCTGTATATCAACGAGACCACGCGTTATGCCGACCTGATCCTGCCGTCCACCTCGGCCCTGGAAAACGATCACTACGACACCACCTTCAATATGTTCGCGGTGCGCAACGTCACCCGTTTCAATCGCGCCATCCTGCCGAAGCCCGAGGGTGCGTTGCATGATTGGGAAATCTTCGTCGGCCTGGCCCGGGCGTTTGCCGAGAAGACGGGTAATACACTCAAACCGACGATGCCGCCTGCGCAGATGATCGACTTCGGGCTGCGGGCCGGGCCTTATGGTGACAGGTTGTCCATTGCCGCTCTGGCCGATCACCCTCATGGCCTGGACCTCGGGCCGCTGAAACCCAACCTCGCAGGCCGCCTGAAAACCGCCAATGGCCATCTGCAGGCCGCACCATCGGTAATCCTTGCCGACCTGGCGCGCTTTGCCGCGCAGCCGGTGCCCGAGGTGAATGAGTTGCTGCTGATCGGCCGCCGGCATGTGCGCAGCAACAACTCCTGGATGCATAACTACCACCGGCTGGTGAAGGGCAAGCCTCGCCATCAACTGCTGATGCACCCGGATGACCTTGCCCATCGCCAGTTGACTGACGGGCAGCGTGTACGGGTCAGCTCGCGGATCGGCATGATCGAGGTGGAAGTGTTGGCCAGTCTCGACATGATGCCCGGTGTGGTCAGCCTGCCTCACGGTTGGGGCCACGGCCGCCCTGGCGTGCAGATGACCATCGCCAGCGGGCAGCCGGGGGCGAGCGCGAATGACCTGACGGATGAGCGGCAACTGGATGAGCTGTCGGGCAACGCAGCGTTGAACGGCGTGCCGGTGCAGGTGGCGGCGGCGTAAGGATTGTCTGTCGGGGAGTCCGAGCGTCACGCTGGGGTTTGCGTTACAATGCGCCACCGTGCCGACCCATGAGTCGGAAAGTTCCAGCCGAGGTGTTCCATGGATATCATCGAAACGATCAAAGAGCAGATTGCCAACAACACTATTCTGCTTTACATGAAGGGCGCCCCTAACGCTCCCCAGTGTGGCTTCTCCGCAAAGGCTTCCCAGGCAATCATGCAATGTGGCGAGAAGTTCGCCTACGTGGATATCCTGCAGAACCCGGAAATCCGCGCCAACCTGCCGAAGTACGCCAACTGGCCAACCTTCCCGCAGCTGTGGGTTGCCGGTGAGCTGGTCGGCGGTAGCGACATCATCACCGAAATGGCGGCTGATGGTTCGTTGCAGGCACTGATCAAAGACGCAGCGGCCAAAGCAGCTGCGAAGACCGAAGCCTGATTTGTTTTAGGCCGCGGCAATAAAAAGCCCCGCTTCTCGAAAGAGAGCGGGGCTTTTTAGTGGCCGNNCTGCGATTGCAGGTAATTCTCGATAGTCACTTTGTCGATCAGGCCGATTTGGGTTTCCAGCCAGTCGATGTGTTCTTCCTGGTCTTCAAGGATATCTTCCAGCAGTTCACGGCTGCCGAAGTCGCCCTTGGATTCGCAATGGGCAATGGCGGCCTTCAGGTCGGTGTGGCTCTTGCGCTCGAAGTTCAGGTCGCAGTTGATCATTTCCTGGGTGTGCTCGCCGATGTTCAGCTTGCCCAGGTCCTGCACGTTAGGCAGGCCTTCCAGGAACAGGATGCGTTTGATCAGCGCGTCAGCGTCCTTCATGGCCTTGATGGATTCTTTGTATTCACGCTTGCCCAGCTTTTCCAGGCCCCAATCGTCATACATGCGCGCATGCAGGAAGTACTGATTGATCGCGACCAGTTCATTGGCAAGGATTTTGTTGAGTTGCTGGATGACTGTGATGTCGCCTTTCATGATTGGGGTCCTGCCCTGTATTAGCTGTATATAAGGCGGAGTTTGAGCTGCGCATTTACTACTGTCAAACCTAAGTTATTGAATAATAAATGAAAATTAATCGGAATAAGAATGTTTGTGTTCCGCGTCTTGGCGCTAACTGTTTGAATTTCGGGCATAAAAAAACCGGACACTAAGTCCGGTTCTTTAAAACACGCTGATTAAGCGTGTGTAAATTCTGCTGAGTAGGGGATCGCAGCCTGGGCAGTTTGCAGCTGCGTCAGGGTTTCCCGTACCACTTGCTTGGCGAGGCAGGCGCATTTGCCGCATTGGCTGGCAACGCCGGTGGTTTCACGTACTTCCTTGTAGCTGCAGCAACCTTCGTAGATTGCTTCGCGGATTTGTCCGTCGGTGACGCCAGTGCAAAGGCAGACATACATAAGGGAGAACCATCGCGGTTTAAGGCTTAAGTGCGACGGATCTTAATGTTAACGAGAATGATTGTCAAAGTAGTTTCTCAAGCCTTGGTGTTTGCACGCGGCTTCACTGACGAACGGCTTTTTTCCGGTATGATGGTCGGTCTTCACGAAGCGTGATCACGTCACAGGCCTGTCGTTTAGCTGCGGCACACTGGGACGGATCCTTTTACTTCAGTCACTACCATCAGGAGATACCCAATGAGCGTACTCGTCGGCAAACAAGCCCCGGATTTCGACGTACCCGCCGTCCTCGGCAATGGCGAAATCGTAGACAGCTTCAAACTGTCTGAAGCCATCAAAGGCAAATACGGCCTGGTGTTCTTCTACCCGCTGGACTTCACCTTCGTCTGCCCATCGGAGCTGATCGCCCTGGATCACCGCATGGACGATTTCAAGGCGCGTAATGTTGAAGTGGTTGCCGTTTCCATCGACTCCCATTTCACCCACAACGCCTGGCGCAACACCGCCATCAATGATGGCGGCATCGGCAAAGTCAAATACACCATGGCTGCCGACATGAAGCACGAAATCGCCAAGGCCTACGACGTTGAGTCCGAAGGCGGCGTGGCATTCCGTGGCGCGTTCCTGATCGACGACAAGGGCGTTGTACGCTCGCAGATCATCAACGACCTGCCGCTGGGCCGTAACATGGAAGAGCTGATCCGTCTGGTCGACGCCCTGCAATTCCACGAAGAGCACGGCGAAGTTTGCCCTGCCAACTGGAAAAAAGGCGACAAGGGCATGAACGCTTCGCCAGAAGGCGTTGCGGCTTACCTGACCGAGAACGCTGGCAAGCTGTAAGCCACGTTCGAAGCAAAAAAAACCGGCCTGAGAAGGCCGGTTTTTTTATGTGCGGGATTTGGCTTCAGTCGCCGAAGTCTTCCCAGCCGCCCATCTGTTTCCAACGGTTGACGATGCCGCAGAACAGCTCGGCGGTCTTCTCGGTGTCGTAGCGGGCCGAGTGGGCCTCACGACCGTCGAAGTCGATACCGGCAGCCTGGCAGGCCTTCGCCAGCACGGTCTGGCCATAGGCCAAACCGGCCAGGGTCGCAGTGTCGAAGCTGGAGAACGGGTGAAACGGGTTGCGCTTCATGTCCAGGCGCGCCACGGCGGCATTGAGGAAGCCCAGGTCGAAGCTGCTGTTGTGGCCCACCAGGATCGCGCGTTTGCAGCCATTGGCCTTCAGGGCCTTGCGTACGCCACGGAAGATGTCGGTCAGCGCCGCTTCTTCACTGACGGCCATGCGCAGTGGGTGATCAAGCTTGATCCCGGTGAATTCCAGGGCCGCCGCTTCGATGTTGGCGCCTTCGAACGGCTCGACGCGGAAGAAGTGGGTGTGTTCCGGGAACACGAAACCCTGTTCATCCATGCCGATGGTCGTGGCGGCGATTTCCAGCAGCGCGTCAGTGGCGCAATTGAAGCCGCCGGTTTCTACGTCGATGACAACCGGCAGGTAGCCACGGAAACGCTCGGCCATCGGGTGACGGGAACCGCCACCACCGCCGCCGTGTTCCTGGTCGTCGTCGTAATGGTCTTCACTCACGGGTGTTCCTCCAGCAGGCGCCAGCGCAGTGTTTCACCGGCGCGCAGCGGGATAACGGTCAGCTCGCCAAACGGCAGGCTGGTGGGGGCGGTCCAGTCTTCACGGACCAGGGTAATGCGGTCGGTATTCGCCGGCAGGCCATAGAAACGCGGGCCGTTGAGGCTGGCGAACCCTTCAAGCTTGTCCAGGGCGTTGCGTTGTTCGAACGCTTCGGCATACAACTCGATCGCCGCATAGGCGGTGTAACACCCGGCACAACCACACGCGGCTTCCTTGGCGTGTTGGGCGTGAGGTGCAGAGTCGGTACCGAGGAAAAATTTCTCGCTGCCACTGGTGGCGGCATCGAGCAGCGCTACCTGGTGCGTGTTGCGCTTGAGAATCGGCAGGCAATAGAAGTGCGGCCGAATCCCGCCCACCAGCATGTGGTTGCGGTTGTACAGCAGGTGATGCGCGGTGATGGTCGCGCCGACGTTGGCCGAAGCCTCGGTGACGAACTGCACGGCATCGGCGGTGGTGATGTGCTCGAACACCACCTTGAGGGTCGGGAACAGCTCGACAACTCGGCGCATGTGCTCGTCGATGAAGATCTTTTCACGATCGAACACATCGACATCGCCACGGGTGACTTCACCGTGGATCAGCAACGGCATGCCCACTTCGGCCATGGCTTCGATGGCCGGCAGGATCTTGTCGATACTGGTGACGCCGGAATCGGAGTTGGTGGTCGCGCCGGCCGGGTACAGCTTGGCGGCGTGCACGAAACCACTGGCCTTGGCCTGGCGGATTTCTTCGGGCTGGGTGCGGTCGGTCAGGTACAGCACCATCAACGGTTCGAAGCGGCTGCCGGCCGGTCGTGCAGCGAGAATGCGCTGGCGATAGGCGTCGGCTTCCGCGGCGTTACGCACCGGAGGTACCAGGTTAGGCATGATGATGGCGCGGCCAAACGTGCGCGCTACATCGGCCACGGTTTGGGGCAACGCAGCACCATCGCGAAGATGAATATGCCAGTCGTCGGGACGCAGCAGGGTCAGGCGGTCGGACATTGGGGATTCCAGGCGGGTCAATCTGGTGGGAATGCTACCGGAAAAGACTCTTGCAGGCACTCGCTATCAAGTTTTGCAGGATGCGACCGATATCCCTGGGTATGCCTTAACGATGTATGACGCCTTGATGTGTTGTAGAAACCAGTGGAGCCTCCCGTGCGCCAGCATTATTTAGCCCTGCTCAGTGTGTTCGCCAGCCTGCCCGCGATGGCCCTCACGTTCCAGACTCGTCTGGAGAATATTGAGTGGAAAGTGGAGGGCGATAAATTCGAGTGCCGCTTGACCCAGCCGATCACCGATTTCGGCTCGGGCGAGTTCGTGCGCCGGGCCGGCGAGCAGGCGACGTTTCGCCTGAAAGCCTTTAACGGCTCGTTGGGTGCCGGTTCCGCAACCCTGTTGGCGGCGGCTGCGCCGTGGCAGCCAGGGCGTGGCGATATCAACCTGGGGGCGGTGCGTGTCGGCAGTGGCGATGTGCTGTTCAACAGCTCCCAGGCCCAGGCCGGGCGTTTGTTTACCGGCCTGCTCGAAGGGCGCAGCCCGACGGTGCGCCACTATAGCCGCGACGGCGGTTACTCCGAGATCCGCCTGCTGCCGGCGAAATTCAGCAAGGCCTACAACGACTATCAACTCTGCACCACCAAGCTGCTGCCGATGAATTTCGAGCAGGTCAAACAGACCGAGGTGGGCTTCCCGGGTGGCGGCATCGAACTGGACGCGGCGGCCAGGAAAAAGCTCTCGGTGATTCTCGAATTTATGAAAGCCGACCCGACGGTTAACCACGTCGAGTTGAATGGCCACTCCGACAACAGCGGCAATCGCCTGACCAATCGCGACGTTTCGCGGCGTCGTGCATTGGCGGTAATGGACTACTTCAAGGCCAATGGCATCCAGGAATCGCAGATTACCCTGCGCTTTCATGGCGAAAGCTATCCGCTGGCGCCGAACACCAACGCGGCCAACCGGGCGAAAAACCGCCGGGTGAATATTCAGCTCGAACGGGTGGCAGCCCCCGAGAAACCGGCGCCCCAGGCCAAGGCGCCAGGCAACGCTGCCGCCACCTCATAAGGTGCGGCGTTTCGTCGCCCGCTCGACATAATCTGTCGCTTTATCTTCATTTGCTGTCGCGCCTCTGTAATTTCACGGTTTTGGTCGGTAGAATCGACGCCTTTCCGTACAACCCCGTGGAGTGATGGCATGGCCGACGTAAACAAGGTCGTTCTCGCGTATTCCGGCGGCCTGGACACTTCGGTGATCCTCAAGTGGCTGCAGGATACTTATAACTGTGAAGTGGTGACCTTCACCGCTGACCTGGGTCAGGGCGAAGAGGTCGAACCTGCACGTGCCAAGGCGCAAGCCATGGGCGTGAAAGAGATCTACATTGACGACCTGCGCGAAGAGTTCGTCCGCGATTTCGTTTTCCCGATGTTTCGCGCCAACACTGTCTACGAAGGCGAGTACCTGCTGGGTACTTCCATCGCACGTCCGCTGATCGCCAAGCGCCTGATCGAAATCGCCAACGAAACCGGCGCCGACGCCATTTCCCATGGCGCCACCGGCAAGGGCAACGACCAGGTGCGTTTCGAACTGGGCGCCTACGCCTTGAAGCCAGGCGTAAAAGTGATTGCTCCGTGGCGTGAATGGGACCTGTTGTCCCGTGAAAAGCTGATGGACTACGCTGAAAAGCACGCGATCCCGATCGAGCGTCACGGCAAGAAGAAGTCCCCGTACTCGATGGACGCCAACTTGCTGCACATCTCCTATGAAGGCGGCGTGCTGGAAGACACCTGGACCGAGCACGAAGAAGACATGTGGAAATGGACCGTCTCCCCGGAGAACGCTCCTGACAAGGCCCAGTACCTGGAACTGACCTACCGCAACGGCGACATCGTCGCGCTGGACGGCGTCGAAATGACCCCGGCCACCGTACTGGCGACCCTGAACCGTATCGGTGGCGAACACGGTATCGGCCGCCTCGACATCGTCGAGAACCGTTACGTGGGCATGAAGTCCCGTGGTTGCTACGAAACCCCGGGCGGCACCATCATGCTGCGCGCTCACCGCGCCATTGAGTCCATCACCCTGGACCGTGAAGTGGCTCACCTCAAAGACGAGTTGATGCCCAAGTACGCCAGCCTGATCTACACCGGCTACTGGTGGAGCCCTGAGCGTCTGATGCTGCAACAGATGATCGACGCTTCCCAGGTCCACGTGAACGGCGTTGTGCGCCTGAAGCTGTACAAGGGCAATGTGATCGTGACCGGTCGCAAGTCCGATGAGTCGTTGTTCGACGCCAACATCGCCACTTTTGAAGAAGATGGCGGCGCCTACAACCAGGCAGACGCGGCAGGCTTCATCAAGCTGAACGCGTTGCGCATGCGCATTGCGGCCAACAAAGGTCGCAAGTTGTTCTGAGTGTTGTAAGTTGCAATGAAAAATGGCCCCTCAAGGGGCCATTTTTTTTTGGTTGAAAATACATCCGGAATCATCGGGCGCGCGCCTGTGTTTATTGTTCGCTTCGAAAAAGTTCAGGTACTCCAGGAGATGATCTGGAGTGTTTATATTTTTACGGGGGCAATGTTTATTAATTTCGCTCGATAAGTGATGCATTGTTGAAAGTGAGATTTTTTCTTGTAGGCAGGAACTATGTACTACAGAAAATTCACTCAGAAATGTACCGCGAATATGTCAGATGCTGACATGCCTGTAGGATTTATGGAGCGTTAGTAGTTATGTCGAATGGAACTTTTAAAAACCCGGTTTCCCTCCGGGTTCACAGGTCTTCTGACAGCGCACAAGGGGCATTTCCTGAAACTTGTGTACGGCGCGTTTACCCGGGCCCGCGTAATCCTGGGAATTTTCACTCAAAATATGTTTGTGCTCGGAAAGTTCTGAAAGCCCCAACAAAACTGGATAGCTCCGATCTGGCGTTTTTTTGTAGGTTAAATCCTATGTCTTTGTGGGTTAGGTCTCTGCTTGCTGTTGCTTGGGGGGGAGCGCTATGCCAAGCGAGAAACGACTAGGCTATTGTGCTTACTCTTAATAATTCGAACAGCGAAATTGGACTTGCCCATGAATAAAGTGCTGATCGTGGATGATCATCCCGTCATTCGTCTTGCTGTACGTATGCTAATGGAACGTCATAGTTATGAGGTCGTTGCCGAGACCGATAACGGTGTCGATGCCTTGCAACTTGCGCGCGAGCATATGCCGGACATTGTCATACTGGACATTGGAATTCCCAAACTCGATGGCCTGGAAGTTATATGCCGGCTGTCATCAACCAAACAGGCACATCCCTTCAAGGTGCTGGTGCTGACGTCCCAGGCGCCCGGGCATTTCTCGATGCGGTGCATGCAGGCGGGTGCTGCCGGCTACGTGTGCAAGCAACAGGATCTCACCGAGCTGTTGAGCGCGGTCAAGGCGGTGCTGTGCGGGTACAGCTACTTCCCCAACCAGGCGTTGAACTCGGTGCGCTCCACAATGGGTAACGCCAGCGAAGCGGACATGGTCGAGCGCCTGTCCGGCCGGGAGATGATGGTGTTGCAGCAGTTGGCCCGCGGCAAGACCAACAAGGAGATCGCCGATGGCATGTTCCTGAGCAACAAGACTGTGAGCACCTACAAGACCCGCTTGCTGCTCAAGCTCAACGCCCGCTCGCTGGTGGACTTGATCGAGCTGGCCCAGCGAAACGGCCTGGTGTAGGCCGGCCTCACATTTACATCCAGTCAGAAAAAAGCCTCCGCAAGGGAGGCTTCTGTTTATCGTTGGATCGATTAGAGATCGAAGTCGTAATCGGCCAACTGTTTTTGCAAGCGCCGCTCTTCCAGAAGGTTGTCGATGGTGCGGCGTTTGCTCAAATTGGTCTTGGCCACCTCTACCGGTGCTTCTGCTGCATCATCGTCGGATTCAGCGCCAACAACGTCGTCTTCTACATCCAGTTGTTCTTTGCCAGTGCTCATAAGGTTAACTCCAGGCTAAGACTGCCGTTGGCGCTCCTTATAACGATAATCTCGGGCCTGGTAAAAAAGATTTTTTCAATCGACCCATCGATAAAAGCAATGATGGCTCAATCGTCGGAAGTCTTTTCCTTGTATTCGCACAGGTCTTCGATGCGGCAGCTGCCACAGCGCGGCTTGCGGGCCTGGCAGACATAGCGTCCGTGAAGGATCAACCAGTGATGCGAGTCCAGCAGATACGGCTTGGGCACGAACTTCATCAGCTGTTTTTCCACCTCCACCACATTTTTTCCGCGGGCAATACCGGTTCGGTTGCTGACCCGAAAGATGTGCGTGTCCACCGCCATGGTCAATTGGCGAAATGCCGTATTGAGCACCACATTGGCGGTTTTTCGGCCAACACCCGGAAGGGCTTCCAGGGTTTCGCGCGTTTGCGGTACTTCGCTGCCGTGCAGTTCCACCAGCAGCCGGCATGTCTCGATGACATTCTTCGCCTTGCTGTTGTACAGGCCGATGGTCTTGATGTATTCGGACAAGCCCTCAACCCCCAGCGCGTAGATCGCCTCCGGGGTGTTCGCCACCGGATACAACTTGGCGGTGGCCTTGTTGACGCCGACGTCTGTGGACTGGGCCGAGAGAATCACGGCGATCAGCAACTCGAACGGCGAGGAGTAGGCCAGTTCGGTTTTCGGTTCCGGGTTGTCTTCGTGAAGCCGGCGGAAAATTTCCAGGCGTTTTGCGGCGTTCATGGGGCGAGCGGTTCCTTGCGGACAGTCAGTGTGGTTACGAAAAACGGGCCCAATAACCCAAGCAGGATAAACGCGGCGTGCACCGGCAGTACACGCTTCATCACGTGGGGCCGGTGCTCAAGGGGGTCAGGTGCGGGCATCAGCTACCACCAGTGCCGCAAGCGCCTGCTCTGCCGTTTCGAAGTGCTGTTGCAGAATGATCAACTGCGACTGCTGTTCAAAGGTCGGCGGGTGGCCGAAAGCTTTCAGGGATTTGTGCAATTGGGCGCGGCTCATGGCCAGGTTGATCTTGGCCTTCTTCAAGGCGGCGTCCATGGCCGCGGCTTTTTGTGCACGAACCCGCTCAATGGCCGCCTGGACCGGGTTGACCGTGGCCGCAGCTACCGGGGCGGCGCGCTTGGAGCGTGCC
>NZ_JACARK010000341.1:0-5431 GCF_013386655.1 Pseudomonas sp. K5002
GCTGGAGCTGGCCGGTGGACCCCAACGAGCCGCGGGTATTGCACTCGGTGGCCAAGAGCTTCACCGCCTGCGCCATTGGCCTGGCCGTGGATGAAGGCTTGCTGAAACTGGATGACCGGCTGGTGGCGTTCTTTGCGGAGTGTGTGCCGGTGGATGCCGACCCGCGCCTGGCGGACATGACCGTAGAACACCTGCTGACCATGCGCACCGGCCACGCCGCCAATACCTCGGGTTCAGTGTGGCGGGGGATCGAGACCAGCTGGATTGCCGAGTTCTTCAAAATCCCGCTGGCCTATGCACCGGGCACCACCTACGTCTATACGAGTGCGGCCAGCTACATGCTCTCGGCGCTGATCAATAAGGTCACCGGGCAAACCTTGCACGCGTACCTCAAGCCCCGGCTGTTTGTACCGCTGGATATCCATAATGAAAGCTGGGACATCGGCCCCGATGGCGTGAATCCCGGCGGCAATGGATTGAAGGCGCCGACCTCGGCCATGCTCAAGCTGGGTGTGCTGCATGCACAAGGCGGCGTGTGGGATGGCAAGCAGGTTCTACCGGCGGCCTGGGTTGCAGCGGCCACCCGACCACAAGGCGGGCCGGACAGCCGCTACGGTTATCACTGGATGATGAAACCGGCACACGCCTTCAGCGCTGTCGGGGTGTTTGTGCAGATGGCGATGGTATTCCGCGAGTACGGTGCAACGCTGGTGGTGATCGGCGGGATGAAGAATTCGGCGGAGCTGATTCCGTTTGTCGAGCGGCATTTTCCGGCGGCGTTTGGCGATGATTGCACGGTCAAACCCGAAGCGGATGCACGGTTGCAGCAACGTCTGGCGAGCATGGCACAGCGGCCTGAGTTGCTTTCAGCGTGTGCAGGGCCGAGAGATTTCACGGGCGTGTATCAGGTAGAGCCCAACGGGCTGGATGTGCAGCAATTGGCGTTCGCCGTCGAAGGCAATGTACTGCGCTTCCAACTGACCGACAGCAAGGCGACTCATGCCCTAGAGGTGGGGATTGATCACTGGATCGCCGGCACCACCAACATGCCGGGCCGGGCGTTGCACCACGGTTATGAGTTCAAGGATGCGCAGATCGTTGCCGGCGCGCGCTGGCTGGATACCAGGACGCTGGAGATGACCTGGATCTACCCGCAAACCGCGTTTCGCGATCGGGTGGTATGCGGGTTTGACGGTGACCGCGTGAGCGTGGCGCGTACGGTCAACGTCAACAGTGCCGGGAAGGAACAGGAAGTCTTAGTCGGGAACAGCCGGTAATGCTCGCTTGTGGGCGGTCTTGAGGTAGGCGCTCTCGACAATCGCCCTCACCCGCTCACTCACTGCCTCGCCCATCAGGTAGCGGTCGATCTCGTCATAGCTGCAGCCATACGCCAACTCATCCGGCTTGCCCGGTGCCAGTTCTTCCAGGTCGGCGGTCGGTGCCTTGGCCACCAACTGCCGTGGCCCGCCAAGGGCGCTGGCTAGCAGGCGCACCTGGGTCTTGGTCAGCCCTGAGAGCGGCGCCAGGTCGCAGGCGCCGTCACCGAACTTGGTAAAAAATCCCATCAGCGCCTCCGCGCCATGGTCGGTGCCCACCACCAGGCCGTTGTGCAGGTTCGCCACGGCGTACTGCGCCATCATCCGCGCCCGGGCCTTGACGTTGCCCTTGATAAAGTCGATGCGTTCGGCGCTGGCTTGCGCGGCAGACAGGCTGCCCATCAGCCCGTCGACGCAGGCGGCGATGTTCAGCGTCTCGATCCGGTCCGGTGCGATAAAGTCCAGGGAAGCCTGGGCGTCGCGCTCGTCCGCCTGGGTTTTATAGGGCAGGCGCATGGCAATAAACCGCGCCTCGTAGTCTTCGTTGCGCAGATGTTCCACTGCCAGTTGGCACAGCCGCCCGGCGGTCAGTGAGTCGACACCGCCACTGATGCCCAGCACCAGCGCATGGCAGCCGGACTGGCGCAAGGTGCCCTTGATGAAGTCGATGCGCCGTTGCAGCTCAGCGCCCTCGCCTCCCTTGCCGAGCAGCCGGTTGATCTTCAGTTCTTGTGCGATACGTGCCTGAGTGTCCATGTCACACCCCCAGTTGCGGATTGACGTTGCCGACGTTGAACACCTGCGCCGCATACTGCAGGAACGAGGCGTCTTCGCAGACGTTCTTGATCGGGTCATCGGAGAATTTCACCACCGGCTCGCCGTGCACCCGCACCAGTTTCATCACGATGCTCAGCGGCTCCACTCCGTCGACATCACAGGCCAGGCTGGTGCCCATGCCAAAGCCGAACTTGGCCTTGCCCCGCACGTGCCGCAGGATCGGCAGGCATTTCTCGAAATTCAGGCCATCGGAGAACATCAGGTCCTTGGTCATCGGGTCGATGCCCAGCTCCTTGTAGCGGGCCAACACCTTGTCGGCCCAGACGATCGGGTCACCGGAGTCCTGGCGCAAACCGTCGTACAGCTTGGCAAAGTACAGGTCGAAATCCTTGAGGAAAAAGTCGGTGCTGATGCAGTCGGTCAGGGCGATACCCAAGCGCCCACGGTATTCGCGCACCCAGTTTTCCAGCGCCGCATTCTGGCTTTCCCGCAGCCGCCCCAGTTGCTGGTGCACCATCAGCCACTGGTGGGCCATGGTGCCGATCAGCGGCAGGTCGAATTCGTAGGCCAGGTGCGCATTGCTGGTGCCGATGAACTGGCCGGGAAAGTCGCGGCGCATGATGTCGACCACTTCACGCTGGGCCTTGAACGACAACCGCCGGCGGGTGGAGAAGTCCGAGACACGCAGGTCGGCCAGTTCGTCGCGGGTGAGGTTTTTCTCCAGCCAGTCGAATTTCTGGTAGAGCTTGCGGGTGACGTCTTCGAGGCTGACGTCGGGGTATTTGTCGCGGTTGCGCAGCTCGCTGACCAGGGCCAATACCGGCTGTTCGAACATGATGCAGTGCAGCATCGGGCCGACCACGCGGACGTTCAGTTGGCCGTCGATTTCACTGACGTGGATATACCGCAGGTTGAAGCGGAACAGCCCCAGGAAGCGCTCGAAATCCGGGGTCAAGTACTCACGGCGCTGGTTGAACAGAAAGCGCAGCTCGCCTTCGCGCATGCTGAGGCCGGCGAGTTTTTCCAGCTCCACCCGCAGCTCGGGAATCAGGTGCCCCAGTTTCTCTCTGGAGCGGACGATGAACTGGTATTCCACATCGACATTCGGGTGCTGGTGCAACACGGCCTGCATCATGGTGAAGGTGTAGTAGTCGGTGTCCAGCAGGCCCTGGATCACAGCGTTTTCGTAGTCGTATGCACTTTCCATGAGGTACTCCTTAACGCGCGGCCATCGCGGCCAGTTCTTCCCGATTGCGGGTAATTACAACGCCTGCTTGTTGCAAATGGCTGACCGCCTGCACACCGCCCTCCTCGCTGATGCCACGGCATGCCGGCAGGTGCAGGATCACCTCGAAACCGGCCTTGAGCAGTTGCAAGGCAGTGGTCTTGACGCAGTAGTCCAGGGCCAGGCCGCCGACAATCACACGCTGGATGCCCTGGGCATTGAGGTATTCGATGACGCCGGTGGAGAGTTTGTCGTGGAGGTCGTGGTAGCAGGCGCCGTAGGGATGCAGGTCGGGTTCGACGCCCTTCCAGATGAAGTAGTCGTAGTCATAAGGCGTGGGCAATTCGTCCAACAGGGTGAAACCTTCAGTGCCGGGCACACAGTGGGCGACCCAGGTGACATCGGCATGTACCAGCCCGGTGGGTTGCAGCATCTCGCTGTGCTGTTGCACCACCCAGGGCGCGTGCGGGGTATGGGCGTCCTTGCTGCCGACACGGCGCGCGGCGAGGCTGGCCATGTAATTGAGCTCGGCGCCGATCTGGTCACCACCAGCGACCGGCAATTCGTTGGGGCACAGCGGTGTGAAGCTCTTCTGGGCGTCAACGTCGAATGAGGCGATAGCGTTCTTAGAGACGGTCATGGTCGTGTTCTCCTGTGGCCTGGATATAAAAGTACACGTCATGTACTTTCATGGCAAGAAACATTTTGTTATCTATCCTGGATCAAGTACACGACATACCCGTTTGATCCGTTAGACTGTGCCCCACCGCTGCCCACAGGACCCGACATGCCAGACCACGCCCCAACCCTTAGCGCCTACCTGCACACCGTGGACTTGTGCGTGCTGTTCTATTGCCGTGCATCCGGGGAACTGAAGATATTGCTCAACCAGCGCGACGCCGAGCCATTCGCCGGGCACTGGGCCTTGCCCGGTGTAGTGGTGAATGGCGGCGTGCAAGATCTGAGCCTGCAGGATGCCGTGGAGCGGTTGCGGGCCAGTGACAAGGTTGGGTTGCCGCTGGCCTGGTATGAGCAAGTGGGGACGGTGGGCGATGCGTTTCGCGATCCGCGCTGCTGGTCGTCGTCGACCTATTACCTGGCGATCGTGGCTGATGAGGTGGAGCTGGGGGGGCATCAAAAGTGGTGCTCTGTTGATGCCGTGGCGACTGGCGGGGTCAAGCTGCCCTTCGATCACAACGCGATTGTGGCAGCGGTACAGGAAAGGCTGTTTTCCAAGTCGCTGTACAGCAGCTTGCCATTGATGTTTTTGGGCAATGAGTTCAGTGCGCCGGAGGCGACTACGATCTTTTCGCTGGTATTGGCGCGGCCGGTGCTGAAGACCAGTATTCGCCAGCGGTTGCTGAAGTTGACCGAGGCCGGTTTTTTGCGGGAGACGGGGCGCAAGAAGCATGGCGAGGGCGGACGGCCGCAGGCGACAGTGGAGAATCTGAAGCCTGGGGCGGTGTACTTCTTTGATCGCAGCTTTGCCGAATAAGACCAAGCCCCCTTCCCAGGACAATGAAGATCAACTGTGGGAGCGGGCTTGCTCGCGAATGCGGAGTGTCAGTCGCCGGATAGATTGACTGATACACCGCTTTCGCGAGCAAGCCCGCTCCCACCTTTTTTGATCTGCGATGGTTCGAGGAGCTGCGTCCCGCTCAATTCATCCAGTTGCCGCCGTCGACGTTGTAGGTCTGGGCAACCACGTAGTCGGCTTCTTTGGACGCGAGGAAAACCGCCATTCCGGTCAAATCCTCGGCAGTCCCCATCCGCCCAAACGGTACCTCTGCTCCTACGCGCTTTTTCTTCTCGCCCAACGGCAGCCCTTCGTGCTTGGCAAACATCGCGTCCACCCCGTCCCAATGCTCGCCGTCCACCACTCCCGGCGCGATGGCGTTCACGTTGATGCCCTGCTTGATCAGATTCAGCCCCGCCGATTGCG
Organism: Pseudomonas sp. K5002; assembly: GCF_013386655.1. Taxonomy (NCBI): domain Bacteria; kingdom Pseudomonadati; phylum Pseudomonadota; class Gammaproteobacteria; order Pseudomonadales; family Pseudomonadaceae; genus Pseudomonas; species Pseudomonas sp. K5002. Next base: position 5,261 of record NZ_JACARK010000341.1, read on the forward strand.
TGAGGCTGATCACCGCCGCCTTGGTCGCGCAGTACACCGCCACCAGAGGCTCACCCCGGCGCCCGGCCTGGCTGGCCATGTTGATGATCTTGCCGCCATGCCCCTGCTTGATCATCTGCCGGGCCGCCGCCTGCAAGGTGAACAACGTACCGGCGACGTTGATCGAGAACA
>NZ_JACARK010000342.1:0-273 GCF_013386655.1 Pseudomonas sp. K5002
GTCCAGGCCCCGGCAAGGCTTCACTGGTTGCCGACAGTGCCGCCATTCTCCAGGCGTTTGCCTTGCGCGGGCATGGCGTGGCGATCCTGCCCCAGTGGCTGGTGCAGGAAGACCTGGATGCGGGGCGTTTGGTGCGGTTGCTGCCGGGGTATCGATTTGCGCCGCAGGGGGTGTACGCGTTGTACCCGGATACCCGGCATTTGCCCCTGAAAGTGCGGGCCTTCATTGATTTCATGAAAGGCTGATCAGCCGAGAAACCGTGTGGCGAGGGAG
>NZ_JACARK010000342.1:344-11782 GCF_013386655.1 Pseudomonas sp. K5002
CAAGCTCCCTCGCCACGGGGAGGCGGGGGCTCTTAGAGCTGGCCGCTCAGGCCAAAGCGTTTTTTCAAGACAGTCTCCAGCAAGCCCTTGGGCAACAGCGCCGCCATCCACGGCAATGCCCGGCAACCATTACCCGAGCGCAACAGGCGCGGCGGCGTGGTCTGTTGCACGGCCTTGAGCACGTCTGCCGCAAACTGGCTGGCGGGCGTAGGCCGATCCTGGGAGGCCTTGGCCCGGGCGCGGATGCTTTCGCGCAGTGGCCACCAGGGCGACTTTTCATTGATCAACAGTTCGGCCTGGGTGCCGGCGTTTTTTGCAAAACTTGTATCGATGGCACCCGGCTGCACTTCCATCACCCGCACGCCAAACGGTGCGAGCTCCATGCGCAACGCATCACTCAAGGCATGCACTGCGGCTTTCGAGGCGCAATACGCACCGGCGAACGGTGTGACCAACACGCCGGACACGCTGCCGATATTCACCACCAACCCTTTACGGCGACGCAGGGCCGGGAACAGCGCCTGAGTCACGCCGACCACTGAGAATACGTTGGTCTCGAATTGCTGCTGCATTGCCTGGGTGCCGCCGTCGAGCAACGGGCCCATGGCGCCGTAGCCGGCGTTGTTGATCAGCACATCCAACTCGCCGACCTGTCCGGCCAATTGCGCCAGTGCAGCGCTGTCGTTGACGTCCAGTTGCACCGCGTTAAAGCCGGCGCTGGCGAGTGCCGCCACATCCTCGCTGCGCCGGGCGCTGGCCCACACGTCAAAGCCGGCTTGCTTGAAGGCGTCCGCCAGGGCACGGCCAATGCCACTGGAGCACCCGGTGATCAGTACGTTGGGCATGGATCAGTCCTTTGTCGTTATCAGTCAGAGAAGCTGCCTTGCAAATGCTCGGCACGAAATTCCAGGGTTTGCGGGCGGTAGCCGGGGCGCAGCGGCGGCACTGGCAGGCAGTCTTCCCAGGTGGCGCCGGCCTGCAGTTCGCCGGGGCCGCGATAGCGCGGGGCAGCGTACACGTTGTCTGCCAGGTTGACCGTATCGCCCGGCGCATACGCGGCGATGCGCCAACGCAGTTCGGTCAGCGGTACGTTGTTGCCGTTGTTCAAGGTGAGCTTGAGCGGGCGGTCTGCCGGGCATTCTTTCGGCGCGTAGACGGTACGCAGTTCCAGGCGTGCCAATTGCTGGGCCTCGCGGTTGTCCAGCCACACCACCCATACCGCCACCAGGCCCAGGCCGACGGCGGCCGCGAGGGAAACCGGCAACGCCCTGGCGGGGTAGCGCAGCAAGAGGATCAGCCAGGTGATAATCAGCAAGACACCAAAGAACATGGCAACAACCTCGAAAACGGAACGGGCATCCTAACCAAGCGTAGGTGGAGTTGACCATCTTCGGGTTCCCCGGCCCCAAAGAAAAAGCCCCCGGCCCACCGGCTGCGGATAGGGGACGCAGTCGGTGGGGCGGGGGCTTGTTGTGCTGCTCTGTTTACTGCGCGATGGTTTTCACCGACACGCCACGCTCGATTGGCGTGGATCGACCGTAGATATCTTCAAAGCGCTCGATATCGTCTTCACCCAGGTAGCTGCCGGACTGCACCTCGATAATCTCCAATGGAATCTTGCCCGGGTTACGCAAACGGTGCACCGAGGCAATCGGGATGTAGGTGGACTGGTTTTCGGTGAGCAGGAACACGTTCTCGTCACAGGTGACTTCGGCGGTGCCGCTGACCACGATCCAGTGTTCGGCGCGGTGGTGGTGCATCTGCAACGACAGGCACGCGCCCGGTTTCACCGAGATGTGCTTGACCTGGAAGCGCCCGCCCATATCCACCGAGTCGTACGAGCCCCATGGACGGTACACCTCGCAGTGGTTCTGGGTTTCGCTGCGGCCCTGCTCGTTGAGGGTGTTGACCATCTGCTTGACGCCCTGGACCTTGTCCTTGTGGGCAATCATCATCGCGTCCTTGGTTTCCACCACCACGATGTTTTCCAGGCCAATCACCGACACCAGCTTGCCGTTGCCGTGGATCATGCAGTTCTTGCTGTCCTGGATCACCACGTCGCCCTTGCTGACGTTACCGTTGGCGTCTTTTTCATTCACGTCCCACAGCGATGCCCAGCAACCCACGTCGCTCCAGCCGGCAGTCAACGGCACCACGCAGGCCAGTTGGGTTTTTTCCATCACGGCGTAGTCGATGGAGTTGTCCGGGCAGCAGGCGAAGGTGGATTCGTCGATGTCGATGGTGTCGGCGGTTTGGTTGCTGCGTTCCAGGGTCAGCAGGCAGGTGTCGTAGATGTCCGGGTCGTGTTTTTTCAGCTCTTCGAGGAAGCGGCTGGCACGGAACAGGAACATGCCGCTGTTCCAGAAATAACCACCGCTCTTGACGAATTCGGCGGCGCGTTTTTCATCGGGTTTTTCCACGAACTGTTGCACGCGGCTGACGCCTTCGGGCAGCAGCGAATCGTTGGTCGACTTGATATAGCCGTAGCCGGTCTCCGGACGGGTGGCCGGCACACCGAACAGCACCATTTCGCCACGCTCAGCCGCCACAGTGGCCAGGGCCAGGGCGCGTTGCAGGGCTTTCTGGTCATCCAGCACATGGTCGGCGGGCAGCACCAGCATCAGCTCGTCGCGGCCTTCGTTGACCAGCATCATCGCCGTCAGGGCCACGGCCGGCGCGGTATTGCGGCCGAACGGCTCCATCAGGATGCGCTGGGTTTCCAGTTTGCGGGCAGCCAGTTGCTCGTTGACGATAAAGCGGTGGTCCTTGTTGCAAACCACGATGGGCGCGTCCATGCCGTCGAACACCAGGCGCTCCAGGGTTTGCTGGAACAAGGTGTGCTCGCCGGTCAGGGCCAGGAACTGCTTGGGAAACTGTTTACGCGAAAGCGGCCAAAGACGTGAGCCGCTACCACCGGAAAGGATTACTGGGATCATGGTGTTTCTCCTTGAATCAAATTTGGTTAGAGCCTGTGGGAGCCGGGCTTGCCCGCGATGGCATCACCTCGGTGTACCTGATACACCGAGTTGTCCGCATCGCAGGCAAGCCAGCTCCCACAGGGGGCAGCGTCAATCTGAAAATCTAATCAGCGGGTCGACACAGGGCGTTTCACCCACACTGGCGACAGGTTGGCGCCGGTGCCGGTGACGTACAGCACTGCGGCCTCACCGCGTTCCAGAGCTACCGGCTTCACGTCGCCGACTTTTTTGTCGCCTTCATACAGCGCCAGGCTGACCTTCACCGGGTTGATCTCGCGCTCGCCACGGCCCTTGGCGGCCACGGCCTGGACCACGTCGGTCTTGCCATCGGCGGTTTTCAGGGTCAGCGACTTGTCACTGAGGTTCTGCACGCGCACCAGGGATTTCTGCTTGTTCTTGAACGGCGGTTCTTCGATCAGTTGCGGTTGGCCGCTGCCGCTGCTGACCAGGGTGTAGTAGTGGTCGGCGGCGAGCTTGACCGGCAGGGTCTGGCTGCCGACCTTGGCGCTGTAGTCACCGCCCGGCATGAAGCTGAAGTCACTGCTGGCCAGCGGTGCAACCTCGTTGAGGTTGGTGCTGCCGACGGTGGCGCTGACTTCCTGGTTGCTGGCGTTGTACACCCGCACAAAGCTCGAGCCTTTTGGCGCGACGGGACCGTAGAGGGCGGCGTCGCCACCGGCGAAGGCGGACATCGAAACAACGCTCATGCCGGCGACGAGGGCAAAAGTTTTTGCGAGGTTAGTAGTGAAAGTCATGTGAGTTACCTCTCTTTCAGTTTTGCGCCCGGTCGGGCGTCTCGGAGTTCATGTTTTTAACGGTGGGGGTGTTGATAGCCATGTTCTGTTGGCGCATACCGGCTTGTTTGAGCTGCGCAACCCACTGCGGGTCGGCATCGCCGATTTCGTTGTTCACAGGCAGATAACGCTCGGGAAACTCCCAGATCAGCACCTGTGGCGGGCTGTTCTTGAAGTCGTCGCTTTTCAGGTAGCTGAGCATCGGCAGGATCGGGCCGTGGCCGTCTTCGGAGTAGTTGATGACGTCGCTGCCCAGGGCTTGCTTCAGCGCGCCGACAAAGTTCCAGTTCGGGTTGGCGCTGTAGCTGGTGCCCACCAGGGCCACCGGGTTTTCACTGTCGGTGAACAGCGCATCGTCGCCTTTGGTTTCAGCCAGGTGCGTCACGCGTTTTTGCAGTGGCTCCTTGGGCGGCATCAGGTTTTCGAACAGCGGGTCCAGCGGCAGGAACAGGCGCAGGTCGCCCTTGTGTGGCTCGGTCTTCTCGGCTTCGGTGACAAAGCGTTGAGGCTCGCCGCTCAGGGGCGTTTTGTTGGCAATTGTCTTGGCCAATTCTTTGGCCGCCACTTCAGCGCCGTCCGGGGTCCAGTGGGTGTCGGTGCGCAGGAACACTTGCTGGCCGTGCAGCTTGGCCTGTTGCAGCGGGCCCATCAGGTCAGGGGCGACGATCTTGTCGGCGGCCATGCGGGCATGGAAGTCCTGGTACAGACCGGCGCGGATGCTCGCCGGCTGCACTTCACCCAGGTGTTCCGGGTACAGCCGCACCTTGGCTGGCACGATCGCCATCACCAGTTGGATACCCTGGGCCTTGAGCTTCTGGCGCACGCCTTCCACCAAGGCGTAGTTGCCTTGCAGGTTCTGGTCTTCGTTGACGATGGGGTTGAATTCCTCGTCGCTGTACAACCAGTGGTCGCGGCCAATCACCACGCCAGGGCGGCCTTCGTTGAACAGCTTGTAGTCCAGCGCTGCCCAGAGGTTGGTGCCCAGGCGCTTGATCGGGAACTGGTCGTCGTAGTGGGTCTCGACAGCCTTGGTCCAGCGGCCGTTGAGCACGGTGGCGTCGGCGTTGGTGCTGAAGCCCAGGAAACTGCGCATCGACCAGGCGCCCAACGCCAGCAGCACGGCGAGGAACAAGGCGATGTAGAGGACGCGTAATGAACGGGTCATGGTCGGCTCCCTCAGAACTGGAAGTAAAGGAACGGCGAGAAGCTCTGCGCCGAAAGTTTGAGAATCGACGCCACGAACAGCAGCAGTACTGCGGCGCGCATGGCGTAGCGTGGCCAGGTGGCGCTCCAGTAGGCCGGTTGCACGGTGGCCTCGGTGCCCACGGTGTAGCCGGGCTCATGGATGCTGCCCGGGTTGTCGCCCGGTACGGCCTTGATCAAGCCCGGTTGCGCAGTCGCCGGGCCATCGGCCTGGGTGTTCACCGCAGGCTTGGTTTTTTCCGGTGGGCGGTTGCTGTAGAAGTCCCGCAGGCCGAAGAACGCCAGGGTTGCGTACGCCACCACCAGGGTTGCCACTTGCAGGCCGGTGAGGCTGGCGCGGTTGAGTTCCGACAGCGACCACTCGCCGAAGCTGAACATCGCGCCGTACATACGGCCGGCGACGTGCAGGTTTTCCGAGCGGAAGATCACCCAGCCCATCACCACCAGCAGGAAGGTGAAGGCCCAGCGCACAACGTTGAAACTGCGCGGTGCGGTGTTGAGGCCGATGGCTTTTTCAATCGCCAGCCACATGCCGTGCCAGGCGCCCCACACGATGTAGGTGATGTTCGCACCGTGCCACAGGCCACCGAGGAGCATGGTCAGGAACAGGTTGCGGTAGGTGGTCAGCGTGCCTTTACGGTTGCCGCCCAGGGTGATGTACAGGTAGTCACGCAGCCAGGTGGACAGGCTGATGTGCCAGCGCCGCCAGAACTCGGTGATCGACTGGCTGATGTACGGCTGCTTGAAGTTTTCCATGAAGCGAAAACCCATCATCAAGCCCAGGCCGATGGCCATGTCGCTGTAGCCGGAGAAGTCGAAGTACAGCTGCGCGGTGTACGCCAGTGCGCCGAGCCAGGCATCGCCGGTGGTGGGGTTTTGCAGGGCGAAGCAATGATCGGCGACCACCGCCAGGGTGTCGGCGATAAACACCTTCTTGATGAAACCCTGCATGAACCGCGTGCAGCCCTCGGAGAATTTATCGAGGGTGTGGGTGCGGTTGTTGAACTGGTCGGCCAGGTCGCGAAAGCGCAACACCGGGCCGGCAATCAGATGCGGGAAGATCGCCACGAACGCCGCAAAGTCGATCAGGTTGCGGGTGGCCGGGGTGTCGCCGCGGTACACGTCGATGATGTAGCTGATGGACTCGAAGATGTAGAACGAGATCCCGATCGGCAACAGCACGTGGGTCAGGATGAAAGGCTCAAGGCCGGCCGACTTCATCATCAGGTTGATGCTGTCGACACCGAAGTTGGCGTACTTGAAGTAGCCGAGGATGCACAGATCGACCGCCACGCCCAGCAGCAGCCAGCGCTGGGCCGGCCTGGTGCGCACGCCTGCCGCACCGACCTTGAGGCCGATCCAGTAGTTCCACAGCGTCACGGCGGCGAACAGCGCCAGGAAGTCCACTCGCCACCAGGCGTAGAACACATAACTGGCAACCAGCAGCAGCAGATTGCGATAGCGTTGCCCGCTCAGGTAGTACAAGCCGAGGAAGATCGGCAAGAACAGGAACAGGAACACATTGGACGAGAAAACCATCCCGATCTCTCCATGTTTAACCAACAGTCAAGGGCCAACGGCCCCCCCAAACCCCCCACCGAAATGAGAGGGCTATGTGATCGTTCCCACGCTCTGCGTGGGAATGCCTCACTGGACGCTCTGCGTCCGCTTTTGGGACGCGGAGCGTCCCTGGCTGCATTCCCACGCGGAGCGTGGGAACGATCAGCGACTAGCTGCCTTTGTTGCCTTTCTCATGCGCCGGGTCGAAGACCTTGGTCAGGTCACCCCCCAGGCGGAACGTCTTGAACGGCTGCATCCCGTGCTTGCGCTCGATCACATCCGGGGCGCAGGTGTAGAGGGTGCAGAAGGGCTCAAGCCAGGCAAATTTCATGTCTTCCTTGAGGTCCTTCATGTCCTGTTCCTTGCCGTTCTTCTGCTCGAAGATCTCCGGGTCTTTCACCCCGGCCAGCACCTTGTCACCCAAACGTTTCAACGCGCCGTTGTTTTCCTGGCGCAGGTCCACACCGTTCACCAAGGCAAAACTGGCGATCATCGCCAGCGGCGGCAGGGCGTAGTTGTGGTACGACAGGGCTCGTTGCTGACGCTTCAATTCGTTGGGCAGGAAGCCTTGGGCATCCACCTGGTTGGCGCCGACCTTGTATTCCTTCACGGCCCAGTCAAACAGGTCGCGGCGGTTCACGGCGACGGAGGTCGCCATCACCGACCAGGCAGCCCAGTAGGAGTGGTTGTTGGTTTTATCCAGCGGCAGGTTGTCCCAGTCGCTCACCACCTGGTCGGCCATTTTGCTGAACCAGGCTTCGATCAACTGCGACTCCTGCTGGTGGTTTGCCAACGGATGAGAGTCGGAGAACTTCAGGCGCACATAGGCCGACGCCATGCTGCCCAGTGCCCATTTGCGCATGGACTTGCCGGTGTGGTTGAAGTCCTTGGACATCAATGCATCGGCCTTGGCCCAGCTCGTGAGCCAGTTCAGCGTGCATTCCAACTGCTCCGGACGGCCGTCGCGCATGAATTGCATCACGCGCTTGCTGGTGTCTTTTTCCAGCTTGGTGATGTCGGCGGTGCTGTCGCGAAAGGCTTTTTCGGACTGCACATTCAGGGTGGAACGAGCCTTGTCCGAACCTTCGTACTTGCTGCGAAACTGCAGCGAGCCGGTGTACGGCGCGGGCATGGCGTCGCAGTCATTCTTGAAGTCGCCGGTCTTGAATGCTTCCACCGGGGCGAAATAACCCTGGGGCGGACGCAGTGGTGCGGCGGCGTTGACTTGGCCGGCAAACATCGCCAGGCCCAGCAGCGTTGGAATCAATAACTTCTGCATAAGTAACCTCATTGCCCCGTTGAAGCAGTCTGTTGACCACCGGCGGGGAATACGTTGCGTGTGCAAATTTTCGCTTCGACTTTCTGCGCGGCCTGGCCCGCTTCAGGGCCCTGCACTTCCACGGCCAGCAGGTTTTGCGTGGCCCAGTCTTCATCGGTGCGCAGTTCAAAGGCGAAACGCCCGTCTGTATCGGATGTTTCGGGTTTCTCGATCTTGATGTCCTCGTGGCGCCCGTTCATGTACCAGAGGGTGGCTTGCAGGGTTTTCACCGATGGGTCGGCGAAGCGGATGTCGACCTGGTGACTGCTGTTGCGCAGGTCTTTGTTCGAACTGTTCACCAGCAATTCGTTCTTGCCGGGTTTCAGCGTGGTGCTGGCGCTCATCTGGGCGGTCTTGCCTTCACAGCCGTTGTCCAGCAGCGACATCATCTGGCGGTAGATGGTCTCCTGGTCCAGGCGATACAGCGGCGAGAATTCCCAGATCAGGATCTTCGGCGGGGTCTTCTGGAATTCTTCGCTGCCCAGGTACTGGATCATCGAGCCTTCCAGGCCGCCACCGGGGAAGGCGACGTTAAGGATGTCGGCACCGATTTCCTGTTCCAGGAAACCGGCGAAATTGTAGTTCTTGCCACTGTGGCTGGTACCCACGAGGGTGATCTGCGGGTTGCCGGAATCACCGAACAGGTCGCCGTCTGCCGCTTCGCCCTTGGGCTCGGTGGTGAACTGGTCCATGTACTGGATCGCGTAGCTGGTGCCGCACAGTTGCCCGGCCATGTTGTGCAGGGTGCCGGTCTTGCCCATGCGCCCGGACCGTTTGGTCTCGAATTCGCGCTGCGGGATGCCGGCAAATTCAGGCATCGCCCGCACTTTCGCGCCGACGATTTTGGCGGTGCGCTGGGCGCCGTATGGCGTCCAGTGTTGGTCGCCGCGGAAGTAGAAATCGTGGGCCGGCAATTCATCCGGCAGTTGCTCGTTGGTCAGCGGCGACAGGTCCGGTACGACGTAGCCCATCTTGGCGAAGCGCCCGAGCATGGTCTTGTAATTGCCCAGGGCCTTGTCGAAATCGAACCTGGCTTTCTCTTCAGGGTTGAGCTTGTTGCGGTTCACCAAGCCACGGGTCGGCTGGTAGACCACCACCAGTTCCACGCCCTTGCTCTTGAACGCATCGTGCAGCTGCTGCATGCGTTTGTAGCCGGCGGGGCTGGTGTCGAATTCGGTGCGCAGGTCTTCCTGGGTCCGGAACAGCCAATCGCCCTGGGCTTGCACCAGGGTGGTGAAGTTCTGCTGGTAGCGCGTGGTGTAGTTCTTCGCGTCGTGGGCGGCCGGGCACAGGCTGCAGCACGGTTCGGCGGTGAAGGTTGGCGCCTTGATTTCGTCGGCGCGCACGCCCTGGCTGGCCGCGAGCAGGCCGAGGGTCAAACCCGAAAGGCTGAGCAGTTTGATCATGTGTGGGTGCATAAAGGTCATCCTCAGTCCTGCATTTCGGTCTGGCGTTCGACAGGGTCGATCAGCACGGCTTTCTTCTGGCGTACCAGCAAGTCGAGGATCTCTTCCTGGCGATCGCCAAGAACGCCCGAGAAGCTGATGCCACTGGATTTGGTCGGCGCAAGCATCGATACGCGGTACAGCTCGACGCTCAACGGCGAGTCGATGGACAGCGGCCCGCTGCCGTTGGCGGCCAGTTCACCGCCGACCACGATCAGCGAGACCTTGGTGTCGAACGGGTCGAGGGCGATGTCGCGGTCGGTGTCGGTCAAATCCTTGATGTGGCCGTACACGCCGGTCAGCCCGTTGGCCATGGCAACGTTCTCGTACAGGCGAATGTTCACGCTGTTACGCACGCGGATGCCGTGGCGACGGTTGCTGATCACCTTGTTGCCCCACAGCAGGTTATCGCCGCTCTCATAGAGGGTGATGCCGTCGGTGTGGTTGCGGTAGATCTCGTTGTCGGCGATCAGGTTGTTGACGCTGTTACGGTCGATCACCAGGCCCGAGAGCTTGTTGTCGAAGCTGCGGTTGTTGAAGATGAAGCTGTCGTTCACTTCCCGGGAAATGATGATGCCGTGCTTCTTCTTCGTGCCGTAGACGGTGTTGTCGGTGATGATCAGGCCGTGTGAACGGTCGTGGGGGTCAATGCCGTAGACGATGTTGTCCTTGTAGGTATTGCCCTTGAGCACAAAGCCGGTGGTTTCGTAGCAGTAGAAGCCGTACCACATGTCCGAGAACTCGGAGTCGACGATCCAGCCCGTCGGTTCAGGACGCTTGAGCACCTTGGCCATGTTCGGCGTGTATTGGGAAATACTCACGCCATACGACTTACTGTTGGCGTAGCCGAAACTGGCCATCTTGCTGTTGGCGATGTAGGTCTCGGTGCCGCCCCAGGCCAGCAGGAACGGACGGAATTCCTTGGGCGACTGGAAGGTCGCCGGGCCGTTGGTCTTCTCGCGCCAGCCGGTGATTCTGGTGTCACGCACAAACAGTTGGCCGTCGTTGATCAGGAACGAACCGGCTTCCTGGGACAGGCGCAGCTCTTGAGTCTGCTTGTCGATTTCGAGGATGCCTTTACGGCCCACCACGATCGGCAACTTGGCCAGGAACACCCCCGGCGAGGTTTCGCTGAAGTACTGCTTGGGCACTTTCTTCAGCAGGTCCTTGAGGTTCATGTAGCCGTCGTCGACAAAGATCGCCTGGGGAATGCCGTGCTGGCGCACTACCCATTCGGCCATCTTGTTGTCGCCGCCGATGAAGTCCTTCAGGGCGTCTTCCTGCATCATCCGGCGGATGCTGATTTTGCCTGGCTTGGTACGCACGATCTTTTTCGCGATATTGGCCGCGGTGTAGCCGGACACGTCCGGCAGCGCAGGCTTGGCCATCTCCAGCGGCTCGGTCGGCGGGCTGGAGATGGTGTAGGTCTTGGCCTGTTGCAGCTCTTTGGCGATGGTCGGCGCTTTGTCGGCGAAGGCCGAGGCGCTGGCCAGCAGCATGGCCGCGACGAGCAGGCTTTGAGACTTCATTGCGCAGGCTCCCATCAGAACTTCCAGATCACGTCGACAAAGGCGCGATGCATGTACGAGTCGACCTGGCTGCCATAGGCGTCGCCCGGCTTGAACACGCCTGCACGGAAGCGCACCAGGGCCGACGGCTCGTCGATCGACTGGCTGAGCCCGGCCGGCAGCAGGCCTTTCTTGAAGTACTTGGTGACCACCAGGTCCATCTCCTGGCCGAGATCTTTCTTGCCGTCTTCAAGCGGCAGGGACGTGCTGGACAGGATCGCGCCGGTCACGTCATCGGTGTTGTTCTGCACGGCATCGATGCCGTTGCTGCCCACCGGCTTGTTGCCGTCTACGCGCCAGAACTTGTGGTACACAAGGCTTGCGTCATAGTCCTCGCGCAGCTGCCAGGACCCGAACAGGCTCATGGACTGCATGTTGTTCATCTCGCCGCGAAACGCTTCGCCGAAGCGGTGGACGCGGGACTGGGTACCGGTCCAGTTCGAACGGTTGCTTTGCAGGCCGTTCTGCTCGTATTCGGCACTGGCGCGGGAGTAGGCCGCGCCCACTTGCCACTGCGGGTCGAGGCGCAGGCGCACACCCAGGTCGGTGGCCCAGCCATTCACGTCATCGCT